>NZ_JBFUGE010000264.1:0-8263 GCF_056403075.1 Ideonella sp. P3_A4
GTGGTCCTTTGCGCTGGAGCTCCCTCGCGGAGGGGGCTCGGGGGAGCTGTGCGTACTGCCGAGAGGCTAGGAGCGAGGGGGCGGCAGAAGCCGCGCCCTCGCTTCTAGCCTGCGCTGACCGCCGGCGTGCGACGCGCCGGCGCTTGGGTGCGCTGCCGCCAAGCGTTGCGCACGCGCCAGCCCAGCAGCACGGCCATGATCGACGCATAGACCGCTACTTCGCCGTACAGGTGCTTGCCGGAACGCATCCAGAAGAAGTGCAGGATCGCCAGCAGCGCGATCGCATAGACCGCTTTGTGCAGTGCCTGCCAGCGCTTAGGCCCGAGCGCCTTGATCGCACGGTTGAACGAGGTGGCCGCCAGCGGCAGCAGCAGCAGCCAGGCGAGGGTGCCGACCAGGATGAATGGCCGCTTGGCCACGTCTTTCAGCAGCGCGTTGAGCTCCAGCCCCTGGTCCAGCCAGGCATAGGACAGCCAGTGCAGCGTGCCGTACAGGAAGGTGGCGACGCCGATTGCGCGGCGGTGCCGCAGCAGCTGGTGCCAACCGGTCCACTGGCGCAGCGGGCTGATCGCCAGCGTCAGCACCAGGCCACGCAACGTCCAGTCGCCCAGGCCTCGGATCAGGGCCTCGGCCGGGTTCGCGCCGAGCGTGTCGTTGATCGCGCCCCACAGCAGCCAGGCAAATGGCAGCGCGAGGAGGGTCCACAGCACAGGCTTGGCGGCCTTGTGCGCTAACCAGCGGTTCATCACGGGAGTGACCGTCACGTTCAGCGCCATGTTCAGTAGAATTTTTTCAGGTCCATGCCCGCGTACAGCTGGCCGACCTGGGCTTCGTAGCCGTTGAACATCAGCGTCGGCCGGCGCTTGGCGAACAGGCCGTCTTCGCCGATGCGGCGCTCGCTGGCCTGGCTCCAGCGCGGGTGGTCGACCTGCGGGTTCACGTTCGAGAAGAAGCCGTATTCGCTGGGGTTGGCGCGCTCCCAGCTGCTGACCGGCTGCTTGTCGACGAAGCGGATCTTGACGATCGACTTCGCGCTCTTGAAGCCGTACTTCCACGGCAGGATCACGCGAACCGGTGCGCCGTTCTGGTTCGGCAACACCTCACCGTACAGGCCGAAGGTCAGCAGCGCGAGCGGGTTCATCGCCTCGTCCAGCCGCAGGCCCTCGGTGTAGGGCCAGTCGAGCACGCCAGAGCGCAGGCCCGGCATCTGGGCCTTGTCGGCCAGCGTCGTGAACTGCACGAACTTGGCGTTGCCGGTCGGCTCGACGCGTTTGATCAGCTCGGCCAGCGAGTAGCCGACCCAGGGCACCACCATCGACCAGCCCTCGACGCAGCGCAGGCGGTAGATGCGCTCTTCCATCGGGGCCAGCTTCAGCAGCTCGTCCAGGTCGTAGACCTTGGGCTTCTTGACCTCGCCTTCGATGCTGACCGTCCACGGCCGCGGCCTCAGCGTGCCGGCGGTCTGCGCCGGCGAGTGCTTGTCGGTGCCGAACTCGTAGTAGTTGTTGTACGAGGTCACSTCGGCATACGGCGTAGGCTTGTCCATCACCATCGAGCCGGGCAGGGCGCTGCGGGTGCCGGGCAACGCGGCCAGCTTGCCTGGCCCTTGGGCCAGCGCTTCGCCAGCAGCCCAGGGGCCCAGGCCGGCGCCAGCCAAACCCCAGGCGGCTCGCTGCAGCCACTGGCGGCGTGCGTGGTAAACGGCTTCGGGGGTGATGTCCGACGGGGTGCGGTGGTTGAAACCGCGGTCCTTCAGCAGGTACATGGGGTGTCTCGCGCTGGCTGCGCCCGGCGGGCGCTTGAGGGTCTGTCGGGCAAACCGGTGAGACCTTACGCGCGGGCCCAGGTTCCCGTCAGCCACGGGCGTGACATCCTGACGCTCAGCCGGCGCTGCCGTCGTCGGTGGGTGGCGATGCGACGCCGGGGATCAGCGTGCCCAGCTCGGCGTCGCCGTACAGCCTCAGTGCATGGCTGCTGCGCCGCTCGCGGAAGCTCTTGCGCGAAAACAGCTTCGCCTGGGCCTCGGCGGGCAGGTCGGTGATGTTGATCAGGTTGCGGTTGATCAGCGTGTCGATCACGTCTTCGAGCACCCGCACGAAGTCGGCATCGAGGCGGGTGAAGCGTTCGTGGATATCGCCAGTGCCCGGATCACTGAGAAATGCCCGCACGTCGGGGTGGTCGTCGGCCAGAAACTCGCTGGCCTCGGTGCTGGCCTCGCGGTGCAGGCTGAGCACGAGGCCATCGGGATCGCGGCGAGCGTAGGGCATGGGCGCGATCCTAAGAAGACGAGGACGGGCCGGCGCCGGGCCGCCCCAAGCCGGCCGCTCCCCCTCGGGGGGACCGGGCCGCAGGCTCGTAGGGGGTCAGACTCACAAGGTCCCGTAGGAGTGCAGGCCCGACAAGAACATGTTCACGCCCAGGAAGGCGAAGGTCGTGACCACCAGGCCACCGAGCGCCCACCAGGCCGAGGCGTTGCCGCGCATCCCCTTCATCAGGCGCATGTGCAGCCAGGCCGCGTAGTTCAGCCAGACGATCAGGGCCCAGGTCTCCTTCGGGTCCCAGCTCCAGTAGCCGCCCCAGGCCTCGGCGGCCCAGAAGGCGCCCAGCACGGTGGCGATCGTGAAGAACGCGAAGCCGACCGCGATGGCCTTGTACATCAGGTCGTCCATCAGCTCCGGCGCGGGCGTGCGGGCATTGACGGGCGTGCGCAGCAGGATCATCAGCGCGAAGAAGGCCGCGGTGCCGCCGATCATGCGCAGGCCCTTCGTCAAGGCGCCCTGCATCCCGGCGTCCGGCGCGCCGAACAGCGCGTACAGGCTCATCAGCACCAGCACGCCGACGGGCACACCGACCAGACCGATCCACAGGTTGCGGGTGGTCGAGGTCTTCAGCAGGCAGGCCAGCGCGACCATCGCCGACAGCGCAAAGGTGCCGTAGCCGATGAAGTTGGCCGGCACGTGCAGCTTCATCCACCAGCTTTGCAGCGCCGGCAGCAGCGGCTGGATCTCGTGCGCCTCGCGCGCGAAGATGTACCAGGCCAGGAAGCCGACCGCCGAGCTGATGACCAGCATCACGAACGGGCCCAACGTACGCGTCTTGTAGTGCGCTTCGTAGTACAGGTAGAACAGGGTGGTCAGCCAGCAGAACAGCACGAACACTTCGTACAGGTTGCTGACCGGGATGTGGCCGACCAGCGGCGCGATCTGGTGGCTTTCGTACCAGCGCACCATGGTGCCGGTGAGCGCCATGAAGACGGCGGCCCAGGCCAGGCCCGAACCAATGCGCAGGCCGGCGCTGTCGCTGCCGCCTGCGCTGCCCGCCTGGCGCGAGAAGAAGCCGAACCAGTAGAACAGCGTGCTCATGAAGAACAGCGTGCCCATCCACAGAATGGCGCTCTGGCTCGACAGCAGATACTTGAGCCAGAACACTTGGCCGCCGGCGACCAGGTCGGCGCCGAAGCTGTCTGTCGTGCGGGCGTACAGGTTGATCGCCAGCAAACTGGCGCTGCCAACGGCCACCGCCAGCAAGCGCAGCGCGCCCCAGAACCAGCCCAGCGCGATCAGCGCCGGCACGGCGCCGAACAGGATGCCCTTCTCGTAACCATCCATCGACGCGCCGTAGCGGCGGAAGGCATAGGCCGCGCCGCCGATCACCAGCGCCGCGAACAGCCAATCGGTCGGGGAGCGCCGGCTCATGAGGCTTTGGCGGCCCAGGTCGAGCGTGGTGGTGGTCGTGTTCATGGTTTGCCTCCGGCCGAAGCCAGCATTTCATCGCGCAAGCGGTCGAACTCGGCATCGATGTCCAGCGTGCGCCGTGGCGTGGACATGGCAACCTGCACGCGCGTGCTGCCGGGAGACTCGCCATCGGCCAGCCAGACCCACAAGCGCCGCTCGCGCACGTAGAGCATCGCAAAGACACCGAGGATCAGCAACACCGCGCCCAGGTAGACCAAGGTCTTGCCCGGTGCGCGGGCCACTTGGAACACGCTGGCCTGCACGAAGTCGAAATTGGTCAGCTCCAGCAGCACCGGCGCAGGGTAGAAGAAGCTGTCGGACAACGAAAGCAGGGCCTGGGTCATGAATGCTTCGGTGGCCGGGCCCAGTTCGAGCGGTTTCAGGCCGGCTTGTTCCCGCGCCAATTGGTTCAGATCGAACACGGCGCCATTGAGGATGCGCAGCATCACCTCGGCGATGCGGGGGCGCTCGGCCTCGGGCACGCTGGCCTCGATGAACTGGCTGAGCGCATTCAGCCCACCGAGCCGTGTCGCTTCGGCGCCCTTGGCCGGGGCCTCGATGCCGGCAAACAGCGTCAGCGCCCGGGCGGCGGTCAGCCGCAGCTGCTCGGTCATCTCGGGCCTGCCTTCCGGCGTGGCCTGGGCGGCGTAGCGTCGTGCGGCCTGGTCGCGCAGGGCCGGGTCGTTCAGCGCGGCGCGCAGGCGCAGCCAGCCTTCGAGGCTGCCGTTCTCGTCGGCCGGCATGCGCAGGTAGTGAAAGTTCTCGGCCGTGGCTTCGCGCACGCCGGCAACGAACACGCGCTGGCCGTCCAGCTCGATCGGCAGCATGTAGTTGTGGAACTCGCGCGCCTGGCCGGCGCTGTCGCGCAGCCGGTAGGTGACGGACGGGCCCACGTTGTGCATCGTCTTGGCCTTGTCCGGGTTGACGCCCGCGCCCAGGTGCTTGTTCAGCGTGCCGACCAGGTCGACCTTGCGCACGTCCGTGCTGCCGCTGGCGCCGGCGTTGGCCTCGCCCATGTTCTCGACGTTGATGACCTTCAGCCCGGTCACTTCGACCTGCAGCCGCTGGTTGCCGCTGTCGCTGGTCAGGCCGGTGCTTTCGCCGACGCGCAGCTTCATCTCGAACGGCTGGCCGCCGACGCTCAGCGGGTAGGCCTTCAGCTGGACCTGCGAGCCGCCATCCTCCATGCTGCTCTGGTAGATCGCGACGCCGCGGTGGAAGGCCGGCTCGTTGACCTTGACCGTGGCCGGGATCGCCTCGCCGGTCTCGTGGTCGTGGATCACGATGTCGCTGGCAAACAGACGCGGCATCCCGCTTTCGTAGTACTCGACGTTGAACTTCTTCAGCTCGACGTCGAACGGCAGCTCCTGCAGCACCGTGCCCTGCGGCATCGTCAACAAGGCCACGCCGGCGCGGGCACCTTCGGGCACCATCAGGTTGCCGCGGAAGGTGGGGTTGTCGGCCGACAGGCGGTGCTCGGCCGGCACGTCCTTGACGAACTGGTAACCGCCATCGAACACACTCTTGCCGGCCAGCGCCATCTGCGCCCGCACGATCAGGTCACCGTCGGCCAGGCCGCCCAGGCAGATCAGCACGATGGCCGAGTGCGCCGACAGGTAACCCAGCTTGCTGGCGCGGCCGGTGCGTGCGGCGACCATCGTGCCATTCGTGCGCACCTGCGCGCGGGCGCGCCAGCCATGCTTGCCCAACACCGCGGCCACCTGGGCCAGCGCGGCCTCGCGCCCGATCGGCAGCACCGCGTCGGCCTTGTGGTGGAAGAAGGCCAGCGACTGCTCGCGCACGTGCTCTTTGAAGCTGCGCAGGTCGGCCACGATCTTCGGCGCATTGCGGGCGATGCACAGGCTGGTCGAGACGACCAGGAAGGCGATGATCAGCAGGAACCAGGGCGCCGAATAGATCGTGAAGAGCTGGACGTGGCCGAACAGCTCGGCCCAGAACGGGCCGAACTTGTTGACGTAGTTGTTGAACGCCTCGTTCTGCTGCACCACGGTGCCGACGACGGCTGCGACGCAAATGACCACGAACAGCGTGATCGCGAAGCGCATCGACGACAGCAGCTCCAGCACCTGACGCGCGCCACTCGGGGCGGCGGGGCGGGGCGGTGGGGTGTCGAGCGCGTCCAGCGGGTCGACGAAGTCGGTCGGTGCGGTCATGGGCGGATTATCGGGAGCGCAGGCGGTCGACAAGCGTCCAAATGAAAAAGCCGGTCAGAGACCGGCCTTCACGGGGCGCATGCAATGAAATCAATGCAGGCCGGCGATGTAGTCGGCGACCGCGGCGATCTCTTCGTTGTTCATGCGGGCGGCGATCGCCTGCATCGGCGCGCTGTTGGTGCGCTTGTGGTCGCGGAAGGCCTTCATCTGCGCGTCGAGGTAGTCGGCGTGCTGGCCGCCGATGCGCGGGTACTGGGCCGGGATGCCGGCACCCGTCGGGCTGTGGCAGCCGGCGCAGGCGGGCACTTGCTTGTCGGCGATGCCGGCGCGGTAGATCTTCTCGCCCAGCGCGACGGTGTCCTTGTGCTTGGCGAAGCCAGGCTTGGCCTGCTTGCTGCCGTAGAACGCCGTGACGTTCTTGATGTCGGCTTCGCTCAGCGGGGCGGCCATGCCCTGCATGACCGGGTTGGTGCGCTTGCCAGCCTTGAACTCGGTCAGCTGCTTGGCGAGGTACTCGGGGTGCTGGCCTTGCAGGATCGGGTTGGCGGGCGAGCCGCGCGAACCGTCGGCGGTGTGGCAGGCCGCGCAGACGTTGGTTGACAGTTCCTGGCCCTTGACAAGGTCCACCTTGGCGGGCGCCGCCGGCTCATTGGCGAACACGGGCAGCGCCAGCGTGAAGGCCACCAGGGCGGCAAGGGCGCCCCATGAGTTTTTGGCGGTGATGGCGAAGGCGACAGGGGTCTTCATCTCGGCAGGCCTTGATTGTTCGAACAAAACCCGCGGATTTTACAATGCTCCATGACCGCATCGAACCGCCCGCAAGCCGGCGCACCGGATGAGGCCACGCGCACCGCGTTGGCCTGGGCCCACGGGGCCCGCTTCCTCACCACCGCCAGCCAGCTGGACCAACTGCCTTCGGGCGACATGCCGGAGTTCGCTTTCGTCGGCCGCAGCAATGCCGGCAAGTCGACCGCGATCAACGCGCTGGCGCAGCGACGGCAGCTGGCCTTCGCCTCGAAGACACCGGGCCGCACCCAGCACATCAACCTGTTCGAGCTGGGGCCGAAGGACGCGCCCGACTCCTACCTGGCCGACCTGCCGGGCTATGGCTATGCCACGGTCGCACGCACCGCCAAGCTGCGCTGGCAGCAGGTGATGGCCGACTACCTGAAGATCCGCCGCAACCTGGCGGGCGTGGTGCTGCTGGTCGACAGCCGGCTCGGTTTCACGCCGCTGGACCGGCAGCTGCTCGAGTTCGTCGCCCCGCGCGTGACCACCGGCGAGGTCAAGCTGCTGGTGTTGCTGACCAAGGCCGACAAGCTGAGCAAGAAGGAACAGGCAGCGGCGCTGGTCACCGGGCAGGAAGGCCTGGTCGACCTGGCCACCGAGAGCTCCGATGTGGGCCTGCTGCTGTTTTCGGCGCCCAAGCACGTGGGCCTGAACGACCTGGCCGACACCGTCTACGGCTGGGCGCACCCAGGGGCCAAGAGCGCCGCTGTCGCGGCTGTGGCCGCTGACGGGCCGTAAAAAGACGAAAGGCCTGGCGCGAAGCGGCAGGCCTTCAGGAGCGATGGCTTCCGGGTGTCAGAACGGGATGTCGTCGTCCATCTCGTCGATGCCGGCGCTCGAGCGCGGTGCCGGGCGAGGTGCCGGTGCACGCGGCGCGGGGGCAGGTGCGCGACGGGCGCTGCCGCCACCACCGCCACCCCCCTCGTCGGCCTCGCGGCTGTAGCCGTCGTCACCACCACCGCCGGTGCCAGTGCCTTCGCGGCCGCCCAGCAGCTGCATCGAATCGGCGACGATTTCGGTGGTGTAGCGGTCGTTGCCGTCCTTGTCCTGCCACTTGCGGGTCTTCAGGCGGCCTTCGATGTAGACCGGGCGGCCCTTTTTCAGGTACTCACCGGCCACTTCGGCCTGGCGGTCGTACAGCACGACCGAGTGCCATTCGGTTTCTTCCTGGCGCTCGCCGGTGTCGCGGCTCTTCCAGTTGCGGGTCGTGGCCAGGCGCAGGTTGCACACCGCCGCGCCGCTGGGGGTGTAACGCACCTCGGGGTCGCGGCCCAGGTTGCCAATGAGAATGACTTTGTTGATCGAGGCCATGCGGGCGGCTCCAGCAAGAAATCTGTGGGAATGTCCAGTGCCCGATTGTGCCGCAGCGCCCCGGTGCCCGGGCAAAACAAAGGCTCTTTGCGCATTGAGTAGTGACAGGCGCAGGCCATGAGCCAGTGGAAGTGCATCGTGCCAGGTAGACGGCGGCAAGCCGGGTTCCCTGGAGAAGGCGATGCAGGAACAAGACTGGAAGCGGTGGTTGAAGCGGTTGCACGAGCTCAGCGCTCGGCAGCGCCAGGCGCTGAT
>NZ_JBFUGE010000265.1:0-8232 GCF_056403075.1 Ideonella sp. P3_A4
GGCCTACTCTGCGCTGGTCGCCTGCGGCTTTCGCCGCAGCGGCATGTTCACCTACCGGCCTTATTGCGACAGCTGCCGTGCCTGCAAGCCGCTGCGCGTGCCGGTCGCCGGCTTCCAGCCCACCCGCAGCCAGCGTCGCTCGTGGACGGCGCACAAGAACCTGAAGACCCGCGTGATGCGCCTGGGCTTCGTGCCCGAGCACTACCAGCTCTACCTGCGCTACCAGGCCGGCCGCCACGCAGGCGGCGGCATGGACCACGACAGCGTCGACCAGTACACCCAGTTCCTGTTGCAGACGCGCGTCAACTCGCGGCTGATCGAGTTCCGCGAACCGGTCGGTGAAGACGGCGCAGACGGCCTCGGCGCGCTGCGCATGGTGGCCATCGTCGACATCCTCAGCGACGGCCTGTCGGCGGTCTACACCTTCTACGACCCAGACGTGAAGGCCAGCTACGGCACCTACTGCGTGATGTGGCAGATCGAGCAGACCAAGGCGATGAAGCTGCCCCACCTGTACCTGGGCTACTGGATCGCCGAGAGCCCGAAGATGGCCTACAAGAACCAGTTCGGCCCCCACCAGCTGCTGGTGGACGGGCAGTGGATCTCGCCGCCCGAAACGGGCTGAAACACCTCCGGGCTGTCCGCGTGTCGTGCGGTTCAGGCCGCCGGATCTACGGACTGTCGCGCCCCGCTGGCGCGCTGCCGTGGCGAACGTAGCATCACGAACATTCCAGAACAGGAGTTCCAGATGCAAGACCGCCGTACCGCTCGCCTCGCCCGTCCCTCAGCCCTGATGCTGGCCCCGTTGATGTCCGTGCTGGTCACGCTGGCCGGCTTTGCCGCCCCGCAGGCTGCCCAGGCGCTGACGATCGACATCAACAGCGGCATGGTCAACAGCCGCGTCAATGGCTCGGGCAAGGTCATCGACGACAAGCGCACCATCGGCCCGTTCAGCAAGCTGCGGCTGGACAGCGCGATCACCGTCAATGCCAAGCCGGCCGGCGCACCGGGCGTCACGGTCCACGCCGACGACAACATCGCCCCGCTGATCCTGACCACCGTCGAGGGCGACACGCTGGTCGTCAAGCTCAAGCCCAACACCGGCATCCGCACCGAATCGCAACTGGTCGTGAACGTCGACTTCACCAAGCTGACCCAGGCTGACCTGCGTGGCAGCGGCGACCTGAACGTCAGCGCGATCAAGGGCGACCAGTTCGAACTCTCGCTCGCGGGCTCGGGTGACGTGCGGCTGGACAACGCCGAACTCGGCAAGCTGATCACCCGCCTGGCCGGCTCGGGCGACATCTGGGTGAAAGGCAAGTGCGATGACGCCAGCTACAACTTGGCCGGCTCGGGTGACGTACACGCTGCCGAGTTGCAGGCCAAGC
Source organism: Ideonella sp. P3_A4 (assembly GCF_056403075.1). NCBI lineage: Bacteria > Pseudomonadati > Pseudomonadota > Betaproteobacteria > Burkholderiales > Sphaerotilaceae > Ideonella > Ideonella sp. P3_A4. The sequence continues at coordinate 1,389 of NZ_JBFUGE010000265.1, forward strand.
GCGTCAACGTCGACATCGCCGGCTCGGGCGACGTGCGGGTGCATGCTGCCGAAGCACTCTCGGTGCAAATCGCCGGCTCGGGCGACGTGGCCTACAGCGGCAACCCGCCCAAGGTCAGCAGCCGCGTGGTCGGCTCGGGCGACCTGCACGCCGTCCGCTGAGCGCCACGGCTTGCCCGGGTGGCCGTGAGATAAACACGCCGCCATCCGACCGGGTTTGTGCTGGCCGGGCTTTCCGGCCATCATCGCTGTCACCCACTCCTCGCGGGGACCTTCGGGTCCCGGCCCTCATTTGAGGACAAACAGCATGAGCACTCGCCCCGATTCCAGCCTCCGGCAGCTCGACATCGAACTGCCGGCCAGCCCAGCCGCCACATTGAAGCTCTCTGAGCTGATGGGCAACGAAGACACCTCGATCCCCGAGGTGGCCGAAGTCATCGAGGGCGACCTGGCGCTCGCCTCGGCGGTGGTGCGCACCGTCAACTCTGCGATGTTCGGTGTGCTGCGGCGCGTGGAGACGGTGGCCGAAGCAGTGCTCTACCTCGGCATGCGCGAGGTCGCCGCGATCACGCTGGAGCTGGGCCTGCGGACGCAGTTCCCGCCCTCGCCTGACATGGCCCGCATCTGGGACAGTGCTCGCCTGCGCGGCCTGCTGATGGGCCGCACTGCCGTGTCGCTTAGCCTGCACGCCTGGCGGGCCCAATCGGCCGGCCTGTTTGCGCAAAGCGGCCAGGCGGTGCTGTGCCTGCATGCGCCGGCCGACTACCCCGGCCTGCTGTCGCGGCACGCCAACAGCCCCGACTTCACCAGCCTGCTGGCCGAAGAAACCGCGGCCTTCGGCCTCAGCCACGAAGTGCTGGGCTCGTCGCTGTGCCGGGCCTGGGGTCTGGCGGGTGACGTGGCCGACTACGTGCGCGAACGCCCGCACGACCGTGACAGCTGGGCCCAGCGGCCGCAGCCGGTGCGCGCCATGCTGGCGCTGGGCGCCGTAGCCGACGCGACGATCGCTGGCGCCGATGCCGAAGCAGTGGCCGGGCAAGTCGCCCCGATGGGCGGCCTGGACGCCGTCTCGCTGGCCCGCTCGGTGGCTCAGCACTGGCAACGCATCAGCGACGCCTCGGCCGACGACTGAACGCGGTGCCTGCGGCGCTTCCCGCGCCGCGTCATCCCACCGGCTGGGGACGGCCCGTGGCGCGCTCGATGGCAAAGTCGACAAAGACCTGCCACTCCAGCGCGCGGCGCCCCCATGGCCACGAAGATCCGGCTGTCGACCTTCAACTGCGAAAACCTCTTCAGCCGCGCCCGGGTGTTGAGCCTGGCCGAGCCCGCACGCCGCATTGAGCTGCTGGACCGGCTGGCCAGCCTGCCGCACCCGCCCCGCAAACTGCAAGCCGCCTCGCTGGCACGCCACGTCGAATTCAGCCCGGGAGGGCTGCGCCATCGCCGCGCCGCGATCTCTGACGAGCGCCGAGAAGCCAAGGCCCAGGTGCTGCGCGCCGTCGACGCCGACGTGCAATGCCTGGTCGAGGCGGAAAGCCGCCTGGCCATCGAGGCCGTCAACCGTATGCACCTGAAGGGCCGCTTCCCTTTTTCGATGCTGGTCGAAAGCCACGACCCGCGCGGCATCAGCRTGGGCCTGATGAGCAAGTTGCCGATCGTCGCGCTGCGCAGCCACTTGTTCGATCACGATGCGCACGGCGGCCTGTTCGAGCGCGACTGTGTGGAGATTGAACTGGCCTTGGCAGACGAACGCCGGCTGCATCTGCTGATCACCCACTTCCACGGTGCGGATGTGGACGGCAACGGTGGCGACGCGCTTCGCCGCCGCCAGGCCGCCGCTGCTGCCCAGTTGCTGACGCAGCGCTTCGACCTCGGCCGCGACCTCGTCGCGGTGTTGGGCGACCTGGGCGACTCGCCGCTACACGCGCCACAAACCCTGGCGCCGCTGCTGAAGACGAACGGGCTGTACGACGTGCTGGCGCTGCAGTTCGCCATCCCCGACGACCGCTGGACCTGCCATATGCGCCAGAACGAACAGCGCGACTACATCCTGGTCTCCGATGCCTTGAGAGCCGCGTTCTGCCAGGCCGGTATCGAACGCCGTGGCCTGCCCGACTTGCAGAGCAACTCGATCGCCAACGAGCGACCTTTTCCCGCTGTCAGCACCGCGGCACGTTGCGCCTCGCAGCACGCTGCGGTGTGGGCCGATTTCGCCTGCTGAGTCAGTCGAAGCTGAATCGGTGCAGCGTGCTGCTGCGGTAAGTCTCGCCCGGGCGCAGCACCGTGCTCGGCCAGTCGGGCCGGTTCGGTGAATCGGGGCTGTGCTGGGTCTCCAGGCACAGGCCGTCGCCTTGGCGGTAGCGCTGGCCCCCGCTGCCGAGCAGCGTGCCGTCGAGAAAGTTGCCAGAGTAGAACTGGATCGCAGGTTCGGTGGTCAGCACTGTCATCAAGCGCCCGCTGGCCGGGTCTTCCAGCCGCGCGGCCATTTGCAGCGCGTCGCCACCGGTCCGGTCGAGCAACCAGTTGTGGTCGTAACCCCGGCCGTGGGCGAGTTGTGGGTGGTCCTGCCGAATGCGACTGTCGATTACCGCCAGGTGGCGGAAATCGAACGGCGTGCCCTCGACCTCGGCCACGCGCGTGGGAATCAGCCCCGGCCCGACCTCGGTGTAGCGGCTGGCGGCCAGCTGCAATCGGTGCCCCAGCGCGCTGCCGCCGCCGRCCAGGTTGAAGTAGTCGTGGTGGGTCAGGTTGACCACCGTCGGCCGGTCGGTCGTGGTCTCGTAGTCGATGCGCCAGCTGGCATCGGCCGCCAGCGTGTAGCGCACACGCACCTCCATCCGGCCCGGAAAGCCCTGCTCGCCGTCTTCGCTCGTGTAGCTGAGTTGCAGCGCGACGCTGTCATCGCCAGACCGGCAAGGCAGTGGTTCAGCCCRCCACAGCTGGGTGCCAAAACCCCGCAGGCCGCCATGCAGGCAGTTGTCGCCGTCGCTGCGCGAGAGCTCGTGAACCTGGCCGTCCAGTGAAAAGCGCGCCCCAGCGATGCGGTTGCCGTAGCGCCCGACGATCACACCGAAATGCGGGTTGCGCTCGACGTAGTCGTGCAAGGCATCGAAGCCCAGCACCACGTTCGCCACGCGGCCAGCGCGGTCCGGCACCAACAGGCGGGTGACGATGCCGCCCAGCGTGATCGCGGTGAGCGTCAGCGGGCCGCAGGCCAGGGTGTATTCGTGCACCACGCGCCCGTCGGGCAGCTGGCCGTATTCGCGGCAGTCGATGCGGGGGGCGGCAAGGGTCATCGGTGATTCGTTCATTCGCGGCTTCGGGTCAGAGTGGCATCACGCCGCTTGAAATGTAATACGTATGAATGTTTCGCTTCGGGCGTCACTTTGACAAGCAGTGGCGCGTCGTTCAATAATTAGTCATACTTTATTGGCAGACCTATGAGCCACTCCACCTCCCGCTACCGAGGCGTCTTTCCGGTCGTCCCGACCACATTCAACGAGCATGGCGAACTCGACTTGGCCAGCCAGAAGCGTTGCGTCGACTTCATGATCGACGCTGGCTCGACCGGGTTGTGCATCCTGGCCAATTTCTCCGAGCAGTTCGCGCTGTCGGACGACGAGCGGGAGACGCTGACGCGAACGATCCTCGGACACGTGGCCGGCCGCGTGCCGGTGATCGTGACGACCACGCACTTCAGCACCCAGGTTTGCATCGACCGAAGCCGCCTTGCGCAGGCCCTGGGTGCCGCGATGGTGATGGTGATGCCGCCCTACCACGGCGCCACGCTGCGCGTCAGCGAGCCGCAGATCCACGAGTTCTTCGCCCGCCTGTCGGACGCGATCCGCATCCCGATCATGATCCAGGACGCGCCGGTCGCCGGCACGCCGCTGTCGGCCAGCTTCCTGGCCCGCATGGCAAAAGAGATCGAACACGTCGCCTACTTCAAAATCGAAACTGCCGGCGCAGCGAGCAAGCTCCGCGAGCTGATCCGCCTGGGCGGCGACGCGATCGAGGGCCCGTGGGACGGCGAAGAAGCCATCACCTTGCTGCCCGATCTGGACGCCGGCGCCACCGGCGCGATGACAGGCGGTGGCTACCCTGATGGCATCCGCCAGATCATGGATGCCTACACCGCCGGCCGCCGCGAAGAAGCGATGGACCTGTACCAGCGCTGGCTGCCGTTGATCAACTACGAGAATCGCCAGGCCGGCTTCCTGGCCGCCAAGGCATTGATGCACGAAGGTGGCGTCATCGCCTGCGCTGCCTCGCGCCACCCATGGCCCGACCTGCACCCTGCCKTGCGCGCAGGCCTGATCGAAACCGCAAGTCGGTTGGACCCGCTGGTGCTGCGCTGGGGGCGTTGAAGCAACGCGCCCGCCGCGCCGGTGTCACCGCGGGACGCTGTGATAGGGTTCCGCTTTGTCCCTGCGCCCATCCATGGATACCCAAGCCCACGCCGAGCTCTCCGCCTACCGCCGCAAACCTGACGGCAAGAGCATGCACGGCCGCATCGTCCGTGAACTGGGCCTGCGCATTGTTTCGGGTGAGATCAAGCCCGGCGAGCGCCTGCCAAACGAAGCGACGCTGCTCGACGCCTACGAGGTCAGCCGCCCCGTGCTGCGCGAAGCCATGCGCGTGCTGGTGGCCAAAGGCCTGGTGCTGTCGAAGCAGCGGTCCGGCGCCACCGTGTGCCCGCGCAACGAGTGGCACCTGCTGGACCCGGACGTGCTGTACTGGCTGATCCAGAGCAAACCGAAAAACGAGTTCGTTGGCAGCCTGATGGAAGTGCGCCGCATCATCGAGCCAGCGTCGGCCGCGTTGGCCGCGCAAGTGGCCACCGAAGAGCAACTGAAGTCCATCGCCGAGGCCTATGCCCGCATGGAGGCGGCGCGCACACCGGAAGAGCTGCTGGAGCCTGACCTCGCCTTCCATCGCCGCATTGCCGATGCCACCGGCAACGAACTGCTGGCCTACATCGGCAACATGCTATCGCTGGCACTGCGCGAGTCGATCAAGCTCAGCAGCCAGCACCCCAACACGCACGCGCTATCGCTGCCCCGGCACAAGGCCATCCTCACGGCCCTGCAGAACCGCGACCCATTGGGGGCACGCCAAGCCACGCTGGTGCAACTGCAGGAAACCGGCGACGATTTGTCAGCGGTGCTGCCGGGCGGGTTTGCGAACTTCTGAGGCTGCCTGCCGGCGCGACAGGGATGCTCAACGAGCGGAGCCACAAAGAGAAACGCCCCACTGTCGGTCGACAAGTGGGGCGTTGATCTGGTGGGCGGTGCAGGGTTCGAACCTGCGACCCCTGCCGTGTGAAGGCAGTGCTCTACCGCTGAGCTAACCGCCCGGAATTTGAGTAGAACTGTGTGTTCCGGGAAGCCTTAGATTATGCCACAAGTTTTCGCCACTGCGTCTTGCCGCCGCTGGCCTTGTCCAACTCCGCCAACATCGCCGTGTGAGCGGCGAGCTCGTCATCGCTCAACACGGTGATCGGCAAATCGAAAGTGGAAAGGTCGATCTGCACGACCTGCAGGCCTTGGCTGGGCGACTCGGCAGAGTCGATGACCAGCGAGTCCTGCCCGCGCGTCAGCCGGATGTAGACCTCGGCGAGCAGGCCCGCGTCCAGCAGCGCGCCGTGCAGCGTGCGGTTGGAGTTGTCGACCTCCAGCCGCCTGCACAAGGCATCCAGTGAGTTGCTCTTGCCCGGGAACATCTCGCGCGCCATCGCGAGCGAGTCCTTGATGCCGCCTACGCAATCGGCAAACAAGGGGCGCTTCAGGCGCCGCAACTCGGCGTTCAGGAAGCCCACGTCGAACGCCGCGTTGTGAATCACGATCTCTGCACCGGCCAGGAACTCCATCAGCTCGTCGGCGATCGCTGCGAAGATGGGCTTGTCGGCCAGGAATTCGTCGGTCAGGCCGTGCACCCGCACCGCGTCTTCGCTGTTCTTGCGCTCGGGGTTCAGGTAGAAGTGCTTGGTGTTGCCGGTCAAGCGCCGGCTGACCATTTCGATGCAACCGACTTCGACCAGGCGGTCGCCGCTGTCGGGCGACAGGCCCGTGGTTTCAGTGTCGAGAAAAATCTGTCTCATGCGTTCGATCCCACGATGGCGCTCGGCACCGGTTGGCGCGAGCCCCAGGCCCACAGCGCCGCACCGCCCAGGATCATCGGCACGCACAGCCATTGGCCCATGCTCATGTTCATGGCCAGCAGGCCGAGGAAGTTGTCAGGCTCGCGGAAGTACTCGGCGATGAAGCGGAACACGCCGTAGCCGAACAGGAAAGCACCTGTCACCTGCCCTGCCCCACGCGGCTTCTTGCCATAGAACCACAGCAGCACGAACAGCAGCACGCCCTCCATCAGGAACTGGTAGATCTGCGACGGGTGGCGCGGGATGTCCAGCCCTGACTGCGGGAACACCATCGCCCACGGAAGGCTGGGGTCGGCGGCGCGGCCCCACAGTTCGCCATTGATGAAGTTGCCGATGCGGCCGCTGGCCAGGCCCGTCGGGACGCACGGGGAAATAAGGTCCATCACCTGCCAAAACGGCCGCTGCCGCAACTTGGCGAAAAGCGCCATCGCCACGGCCACGCCCAGCATCCCGCCGTGGAAAGCCATGCCGCCCTTCCAGACCGCAAAAACTTCGAGTGGGTGGCTGGCGTAGTAGCCGGGCTTGTAGAACAGCACGTAGCCCAGGCGCCCACCCAACACCACGCCCACCACGCCGAAGAACAGCAAGTCTTCGACATCGCGTCGCGTCCAGCCTGCATTGGTGAACCAGGGCAGGCGCACGCGCCGGCCGGCGAGGAACAAGAACAGGCCGAAGGCAGCGAGGT
>NZ_JBFUGE010000266.1:0-8231 GCF_056403075.1 Ideonella sp. P3_A4
GCACAACTCGAAGTGCCCATCATCACCACCATCATCGGCGAAGGCGGCTCCGGCGGCGCGCTGGCGATCAGCGTGGGCGACCAGGTGCTGATGCTGCAGTTCTCGGTCTACTCGGTGATCTCGCCCGAAGGTTGCGCGTCGATCCTATGGAAGACCGCCGAGCGTGCGTCCGATGCGGCTGAGGCGCTGGGCATCACCGCACACCGCCTGAAGGCGTTGGGCCTGATCGACAAGATCGTCAACGAGCCGGTGGGCGGCGCCCACCGAGACCCGAAGCAGATGGCCGCGCAACTGAAACGTGGCCTGGTCGACGCGTTGCGCCAGGTGGCTGACCTCAACACCGCCGACCTGCTGGAGCGCCGCTACCAGCGCCTGAAGAGCTACGGTCGGTTCACCGACACGACGGCGCGCTGAGCGCGAGCACGTCGACGCGGGAATGAGCCGCGCCGAGCCTCGCGTCGTGGCGGTGGCCGCCAGCGGCGGCCGAGACTCCACCGCGTTGCTGCACGCCACTGCGCGTGCGACGCAAGGTCAGGGCATCGAGGTMGTGGCACTGCATGTGCACCACGGTCTGAATCCGGCCGCCGACGGCTGGCAACTGCACCTGCAGCGGCAGTGCGCGCGCTGGGCCCGCGCGGGCCTGCCGGTGCGTTTCATCACAACGAGATTGGCCGGTGCTCCGGCGCGCGGCGAAAGTATCGAAGCCTGGGCTCGCCGCGGGCGCTACGCCGCACTCGCGCAAATGGCGCGTGAGGCCGGAGCGCATGTGGTCCTGCTGGCCCATCACCGACGCGACCAGGCCGAGACGCTGTTGCTGCAAGCCCTGCGTGGCGCTGGTCCTGCAGGCCTGGCAGCGATGCCGCGCGAAGCCGAGCGCGAAGGCCTGCTGTGGTGCCGACCGTGGCTCGACCAACCGGCCGCGGCGATCGAGGCCTACATCGCCCGCTACCGGCTCACCCACATCGACGACGACAGCAACCAGGACACACGCTTCGACCGCAACCGGCTGCGGCACGACGTGTGGCCGGCGCTGCTCGCGGCCTTTCCGCAGGCGGAAGCGGCATTGGCTCAGGCGGCACGGCTGACTCAGCAGGCCGCGGAGTTGGTCGATGAGGTGGCGAGTGCCGATCTCGCAGCACTGCAGGACGCTCCGGGTACCGGGATCAGCGTGGCGGCGTGGATGGCGCTGTCGACGGCTCGGCGGGCGGCGGTGCTTCGCCACTGGCTTCGGCCGGCGGTGGAAGAGGGTGTTCGTGAGACGCTGATCGAGCGCTTGCTCGCCGAATTGCCACGTGCTCGCTCGGCGCGTTGGCCCGTGGACGCATCGTCTGAACTGCGCCTGTACCGTGGGCATCTGGCGTTGGCAAGCCTGGCGCCGCCCACAGCACCGACGAACCCGACACCGGTTCGGCTCGACCAGCCCGGCCGAACCGAACTGCCTGCTTGGGGCGGCACGCTCGAACTGGTGCCGGTGGAGCAGGGCGGCGTATCGCTCGCGTTGCTGGCCCACGCCGGCTTGCGTGAGCGCCAACCCGGCGACCAGTTCCAACTCGCCCCGCGCGGCACGGCGCGCAGCCTGAAGAAGCAGTTCCAGACGCTTGGCGTGCCCGCCTGGCAGCGCCACGGCCCGATCGCGGCCGTTACTGATCACGTGATCTTCGTACCCGGCCTGGGCATCGATGCCCGGGCGTTGGCCGCCCCGGGCGAGCCGCAACTGGCGATCCGCTGGGAACCGGCGGCATAGTTTCGGCGCAGCCTTCGCCAGCCGCGAAGCCCGGTTTTCTTGTTGGTGACGTCTTAGGGATTGCTGCAGCGCAGCAGCTAAACTCAGCGGGTTTGCGCTGTTGCTTTTTGTGGCGGCGCTGCGGCCGCAGCCCTGCGGCATTCCCGATTGTGAAACTCCAGCGAGCACTCTCGACAAGGCCATGGCACTGATCGTTCACAAGTACGGCGGCACCTCGATGGGGTCGACCGAGCGCATCCGCAACGTGGCCAAGCGGGTCKCCAAATGGGCGCGCGCCGGCCACCAGATGGTGGTGGTGCCCTCGGCCATGAGCGGCGAAACCAACCGCCTGCTCGGCCTGGCCAAAGAGGTGGCGCCCGCCAGCCACAGCCCGGCTGTGCTGCGCGAAATGGACATGATCGCCTGTACCGGCGAGCAGGTCTCGGTCGGTCTGCTGTCGCTGGCCCTGCAGGCCGAAGGCATGGAAGCCGTCAGCTACAACGGCTGGCAGGTGCCGATCAAGACCGACTCGGCCTACACCAAGGCGCGCATCCAGAGCATCGACGACGCCCGCGTGCGCGCCGACCTGAGCGCCGGCAAAGTGGTCATCATCACCGGCTTCCAGGGTGTCGACGAAGACCTGAACATCACGACGCTGGGCCGAGGTGGCTCGGACACATCCGCCGTGGCCGTGGCCGCTGCGATGAAAGCCGCCGAGTGCCTGATCYACACCGATGTGGACGGTGTCTACACCACCGATCCGCGCGTGGTGCCCGAAGCGCGCCGCCTGCACACCATCACCTTCGAAGAGATGTTGGAGATGGCCAGCCTCGGCTCCAAGGTGCTGCAGATCCGCTCGGTGGAATTTGCCGGCAAGTACCGGGTGCCGCTGCGCGTGTTGTCCAGCTTCACGCCCTGGGACATCGACATCAACGAGGAAGCCAAGTCCGGCACCCTGATCACTTTCGAGGAAGACGTCAAGATGGAACAAGCCGTTGTCTCCGGCATCGCCTTCAACCGCGATGAGGCCAAGGTCACCGTGATGGGCGTGCCCGACAAGCCCGGCATCGCGTATCAGATCCTCGGCGAAGTGGCCGACGCGAACATCGACGTCGACGTGATCATCCAGAACGTCTCGCACGACGGCAAGACCGACTTCTCGTTCACCGTGCACCGCAACGACTACCAGCGCACGATGGACCTGCTGAAGAACAAGGTGCAGCCGGCCACCGGCGCGGCCACCGTCATCGGTGACCCGAAGATCTGCAAGGTCTCGATCGTCGGCATCGGCATGCGCAGCCACGTGGGCGTGGCGAGCAAGATGTTCCGCGCGCTGAGCGAAGAGGGCATCAACATCCAGATGATCAGCACCAGCGAGATCAAGACCTCGGTCGTGATCGACGAGAAGTACATGGAGCTGGCCGTGCGCGCGCTGCACAAGGTGTTCGAACTCGACGGTCCGACGGCAGTCGCCACGTCGTCCGACGAGGAATAAGCGCAACGATCTGCAGCGGGCGGCAAAAACGCCCAATCATCAGGCTAGAATGCTGGCTTCGGCTGGAGACGTGACCGAGTGGCCGAAGGTGCTCCCCTGCTAAGGGAGTATGGGGCTTAAAACTCCATCAAGGGTTCGAATCCCTTCGTCTCCGCCACCAAAACGACGAGGGGCGCCAGGTTTACTTGGCGCCCCTTTTGTCTTCCTGGGGACTGCGAAGCACCTGCCATGCTGTTGCCCATCGACCCTTGGTTCACCAGCGCGGTGGCGGCAGATGTGTGGTCGGCTTCGCGCGCTGATGGCGAGGCCATCGYCGTGCGGCAAGCGCAACGCTTGCGCGCCTTGTTGACCGCTGCGACCAAGGGCTCGCGTCTGTTCCGAGAGTCCTTGGGCAATGCCCCCGCAGCAGCGGATGCAAGACTGCAAGACCTGCCGGTGACTCGCAAGGCCGAGTTGATGCGCCACTTTGACGACTGGGTGACCGACCCGGCGCTGAAGCTGAACGAGGTCCAGCGCTTCATGCGCGACAGCACCCAGGTCGGCGAGTCGTACCTGGGCCGCTTCACCGTGTGGGAAAGCTCGGGCAGCACCGGCGAGCCGGGCGTCTTCGTGCAAGACCGGCATGCCATGGGTGTCTACGACGCGCTGGAAAGCGTGCGCCGCCCAGCCCCCACGCTCTGGCACCGCCTGCTGGACCCGTGGCTGATGAGCGAGCGCATCGTCTTCGTCGGCGCGATCGGCGGCCACTTCGCCAGCGTCGTGTCGATGGAGCGCCTGCGGCGCCTGAGCCCGATGCTCGCACCCCGACTGCACTGCGTGTCGTTTCTGCGGCCTCTCGACGAGTTGCTGGCTGAAGTCCAGGCGCTGCGGCCGACCGTGCTGGCCAGCTACCCCAGCGCTGCGCTGCTGTTGGCTCAGGCGCAGGAAGAGGGGCGGCTGAAGCTGGCCCTGCGCGAAATCTGGACCGGCGGCGAGACGCTGACGCCGGCCATGCGGCGCGGCATCGAACGGGGTTTCAGCTGCGGTGTGCGCAACAGCTACGGCGCGTCCGAGTTCCTGCCGATGGCGGGCGAATGCAGCCAAGGTCGGCTGCACCTGAACAGCGACTGGTTGATCCTCGAACCGGTAGACGAACATGGGCGGCCCGTGCCGCCAGGCCATGCCAGCGCGACCACCTTGCTGACCAATCTGGCGAACCACGTCCAGCCGCTGGTCCGCTACGACCTGGGCGACCAGGTGCAGCTGGCTGCGGCACCGTGCGCCTGCGGCTCGCACCTGCCGGTGATCGACGTCCAGGGCCGGCGCGACGACACGCTGCGGCTGGCCGGCCGCGGCCGGCGGCGCGTGCCGGTGTTGCCGTTGGCGATCAGCACGGTGCTGGAAGAAGAAGCCGGCCTGTTCGACTTTCAGCTGCGGCAGCAGGGCCCGTCTGAACTGACGCTCTCCACCGCGCGCGGTGGCGCCGAGGTCACACAGCAGCTGCGGGTTGCCCGCAAGGCGCTGGAGACCTTCCTGGCGGCCCAGGGTGTGCCGGAGGTGCAGATCCATTGCCACAGCCACCAGGCCGGTAAGCGGGGCCGCAGCGGCAAGGTCTTGCGGGTCCTGGCCACGCCGTCGCGCTGAAGCCGGCTGGGCCAGCCAGCGAATAACCACGACGCCACCAGCAAGCCGCTTGTGCCGCGCCGGGCACAGGTCTACCGTGCACAGCACGCGGCAGGAGGGATCTTTGCTGCGCGCTGCCGGGCAGGGGCCGCGGGCCTGCGCCGGGCAGTTGCTGTTGCCGCGGCACAGGAGCACAACATGCTTGGTGAAAAGATCGGCGAAGGCGTAGGCAAGGTCATCTCTCAGCGCGTGCTACCGAACCCCGGCGGCCCGCCGACGATGGAAACCTCGTTCCAGAGCACCGGCAAGCTGATGGGCTTGACCACGACGGAGACCGGCACCTACATCGCCGCGCTGCGCGCCGACGGCACACTCTTTGGCCAAGGCCAGGGCATCGTGATGGGCGACAAGGGCGAAACCGCCACCTGGACTGGCCAGGGCGTCGGCCTGCTGCAGAAGGACGGCAGCATCAAGTACCGCGGCGCCATCTACTTCGACAGCAAGTCACCGACGTTCTCGAAACTGACCAGCATCGCCGGCCTGTTCGAGTACGAAGTCGATGCCCAGGGGCATACGAAGGGGCAGCTGTTTGAGTGGAAGTGAGGGGGTGAGGGTCGAAGCAGCTGAATTGCCGTCCAAAATTCGGTATATTTTCACGACTTGCGGCCGGAGTGCGCTAAACCGTTGAACAGATCAATGGCACTGCGCATTCTGCGCTGCTTCGACGCAGACAGGAGCACTTAGACTCCGCTCCGCGTTCCGAACGATAAGACTCAATCGAGGGAGAGTGAGCATGCACGCTGACATGGCGCTGCAAATGCTGGGGGACCTTTTCTGGACCGGGCTGCTGGTGTGCGCTCCGGTGCTCGGCCTGACGATGCTCGTGGGTTTGCTCATCAGCATCCTTCAAGTGGTCACCCAAGTTCAGGAAATGTCATTGACTTTCGTGCCGAAGCTGGTCGTCGCTGCGGCGACGCTGGTCGTCTTCGGCCCGTGGATGCTGAGAACCTTGTCTGCGTTCTCAGTCCGGCTTTGGGCCGGAATCCCGGCAATGTTCTAACCGAGAGTGGTTTCTAGATGCCGGGCTTGGACATCGGTTGGCTGGTTGCTGCGCTGCTGCTTTCGGTGCGCCTCGGAACGCTGGTTCTGATGGCCCCACCGCTGGGCGGCGCCATGGTGCCGCCATCGGTTCGTGTGGCAGTTGTGCTCGGCTGGGCGGCTGTGCTGGCCCTCGGCACTGTCCATGGAGCGCCTACCTGGCCGACGAGCAGCGAGCTGCTGGCGTCGTGCTTCAGTGAAGCGGCGCTCGGAGCCGCGATGGCGTTGGGCGTGAATATGGCTTTTGCCATCTTTGCGGTTGGAGCGCGGTTGATCGACGTGCAGATCGGCTTCGGGATGGGCCAGGTCTTCGATCCGATGACGCGGCAGCAGCAGCCGGTGCTCAGCGCAGTGTTCACGCAGCTAGCGTTGGTCGGCTTCTTCCTGCTCGATGCACACCATGGGCTGCTGCGTGGCATCGCGCTGAGCATCGAATCCGTCCCGGCCGGCCAGGCGTGGTCCATGGTGGCCATGCTGCCGGCGGTCGCGCGCCAAGCGGGCCAGATGTTCAGTCTCGGCTTCGCGATGGTCGCCCCGGTCGTCTTCTGCCTGACGCTGGTCGAACTGGGCCTGGGTGTGTTGTCGCGCAACCTGCCGCAAATGAACACCCTGGTGGTCGGCGTGCCGATCAAGGTGGTCGTCGGCCTGAGTGCGCTGGCCATGTGGGCGACCGTCGGTGGTCCTTCAATGGCCAGGGCCTACACCACCGGCTTTGCGATGTGGGGAGCGCTCTGGCTATGAGCAGCGAGCAGGACTTCGACCGGAATGAAGACGCGACGCCTCACAAACTGTCCGAGGCGCGCAAGCGCGGCCAAGTGGCCAAGAGCGCGGACCTGGTTGGCGCGCTGGTTCTGACGGCGGCCAGCATTCTGCTGTACAGCAACGCCTGGGGCGACCTGATCGAGCTCTTCAAGCTCGACCGCCACCTGCTTGGCTTTGCCAAGGCCTCGGCCAGCCAGACCGATTCGGGCTGGCGCTTGGTCGATCTGTGCGCGCACGTGTTGCACCTGGGCCTGGGCCTGGTGCTGCCGGCCATGGCGGCCGTGATGATCGTGGCGGTGCTCGCGAACATGGCGCAGACGGGCGGTCCGGTGTGGTCCTGGCATCCGATCAAGCCCGACTGGCAGCGCTTGAACCCGATGACCGGCTTCAAGCGCGTCATGTCCTTGCGCACACTGTTCGATGCCTTCAAGGCCATCCTCAAGCTGGTGATCCTGACGGTGGTCATCGTGGTCACGCTCAAGGCGATGCTGCCGCAGTTCGACCAGCTCGTCGGCCTGACCTCCTACGGCTATGTGGGTCTGCTGATGCGCGATGTGTCGTCGCTGGCGATCCGGATCGCCTTCGTGCTTTGCCTGATTGCCTTGCTTGACGTCGTCTTCACCAGGCGCGAGTTCGCCAAGAATATGCGCATGAGCCGACGCGAGATGCGCGACGAGACGAAGAACCGCGAAGGTGACCCCCGCATCCGCCAGCGGATGAGGGAGCTGCGTCGCGAGATGCTCAAGCGTAGCCTGGCGGTCAAACGGACCGCGCAAGCGGACGTACTGATCACGAATCCCACCCATATCGCTGTCGCGCTGCGCTATCGGCACGGCGAAATGGCGGCGCCGGTGCTGGTAAGCAAGGGCGCGGGCGCGCTGGCGGCCGTCATGCGCGCCATCGCCGCCAGGCACCGGATCCCGGTGCTGCGCAGTCCCGCATTGGCCAGAGCGCTGCATGCGAAGACCGGCATCGACGCGACCATTCCTACCGAGTTCTATGCGGATGTGGCGCGCCTGATGGTCTGGGTGATTGCGATGAAGAAGGCTCGGATGGGCGTGAAGGAAAGTTTGGCATGACCGCGCAAGCAGTCTCGAAGTCGCCGTGGGGGCGACACAGCGACGTGGCGATGGTGGCGCTCGTGATGGGCGTCCTGGTCGTGCTTTTCACGCCCATTCCGTCGGCCATCCTCGATTTCCTAATCCTGTCGAACTTCAGCTTTGCCTTCCTGATTCTGCTGCTGACGTTCTACATGGCCCGGCCGGTCGAGTTCTCGACCTTCCCGTCGCTGTTGCTGATCGCGACCCTGTTCAGGCTGTCCTTGAACGTCGCTGCGACACGGCTGATTCTGTCCCAGGCCGACGCCGGCAAGGTGATCGCTGCCATCGGCTCGTACGTGGTGGGCGGCAATTACGTCATCGGCCTGATCGTCTTCCTCATCCTGATCGTGGTGCAGTACGTCGTCGTCACGAACGGCGCGCAACGTGTGTCCGAGGTCGCCGCGCGGTTCACGCTGGACAGCATGCCCGGCCAGCAGATGAGCATCGATGC
>NZ_JBFUGE010000267.1:0-8211 GCF_056403075.1 Ideonella sp. P3_A4
GCGCACGTCCTTGCCCGCCGTCTCACCGCTCCAATCGAGCCGACGGTGAATGATCACCGGATCGGGCATGGCTTCCGGGGGCGCTGGCGCCGGCGCCACGGCGGGGGGTGGCGGCGAGCTCACAGCGGCCGACGGATCGACCACCTGAGCCGGCGAGCGTTGGGGCAGCAGGTGATGGCGCATCGGCACCACCACTGCCAGAATGACGGCGCCGATCAGCACCCCTTGCTTGAGCCCCTCGGTGACATCGCGACTGATCATCATGGTGTTGGCTCCTCTTGAGAAACGACGGGCCGTTCCCGAGTTTCTCTGTTCCCCTTCAAGGGCGGGCTGGGCGTTGCCAGGCCCTGGGGGCTTTCTTACGACCAAGAGCCCAGCAGCGCGAGCAGATGCTCGCGCCACCGGGCCTTGGTTCACCCTGTGTCACTTTCGCGAACGGCGCGTCAATTGCGGTCCGGACGCGGAGCGCGTTCGCTGTTGCGCTTGCCCATGTTGTAGATCGGGTCATCGGGCGAGTTCAGGTCATAGTGGGTTTCGCTCGGTGCCGTGTTGGTCGACAGGCTGCCGTTGGTCTGATTGATGCTGTCGGTGGTGTTGGTCGTCGAGCTGGCGGGTGCCGAGGTCGATGTGTCGGCCTTGCCCGAAGACGCAGTGGTCGACGGCGTGCTGGTCGTGTCAGCCGCCCATGGGCTCGTCGCGTCCGTAGCCGGCGAAGTGGCGGTCGACGAAGTCGTCGTCGTGTCGGCCGGCATCGCGGTGGTATCGGCCGGCATCGTTGAGCTCGGGCCGGCGGCCGTCGGGGCGGCGGTCTCGTACGGGTTGTTGTCGATCACGCTGTCATGGGCCCAGTGCTTGGGCACCGAGTTGTTGACCGACCCGTTGATGTTGGCGTGGTTGTAGGCTTCTTCGTCGGTGCTCTGAGCGTAAGCAAAGCCGAGGGTCGCCACCATGGCGGCGGTGGAAACGGCAGTGATCAGTGTCTTCTTGGACATGTGTAACTCCTTGCTGTGTGTGTACCCCCGTGGGGTTGAAGCGGATTCGTCGCTGGACCGGAGGACTGCCCGGTGCGATTGACTCTAGGCTTTGCGCCAGCGCTTGCGGGTCCTCCGGCGGAGCGTCTGCATGTAGGAATAAACCGCGTCGACAACCACTGAGCGCGGTGCAAGCTCAGCGCTTGGCCTTGCCATGAACCTCCACAAAGGCGCGGTACGCGTCCATCCAGCGCTGCAGGAAGGCGCGTGTCTTGTCGTCGGTCACGTCGCCGGCCTGGTTGATCAGGCCTTCGCGGTACTGCAAAAAGACTTCGGGCTGGTTCAGCGTCGGCACGTCCAGGTAGGCCAGCACATTGCGCAGGTGCTGCTGGGCCAAGGCGGTGCCGATGGCGCCKATCGAGGTGCCGATGACACCGGCCGGCTTGCCGGCGAAGGAATTCTTGCCGTAAGGACGCGAAGCAATGTCGATCGCGTTCTTCAGCACGCCGGGAATCGACCGGTTGTACTCGGGCGTGACGAAGAGCAGCGCATCGGTGGCCTCGATCTCTTGTTTCAGGCGCTTGGCCTGATCAGACGGCGACGCGTCGTGGTCCTGGTTGTACAGCGGCAAGTCACTGATGACGATGTGCTGGTAGACCCAGTCCTGCGGCCCCATGCGGGCGAGCGCCCTCGCGAGCTGCAGGTTGAACGATTCAGCGCGCAAGCTACCAACCAGGATCGCGACTTTCATGGGGGTCCTCCTTGCCATCTGGGCAATGCATCAATAGCGGCGCCCGGGTCTTCTTCACCCGCGGCGGATTCGTCTTGACGAGGCTCGTTGCGCGACTGGGACGGCGCCGGCACGATGGCCAATCGGGCGGCCGGCTTCGGTGGGGCATCCGGGCTCACCGGAGCGGCGCTCGCGTTCGTGAACAGGCCGGCCCACCACTGCCGCGCCGAGGCGGTCACCGTCGCCAGCGCATCGCGGTCACCCTTCAGCAGCGCCGCGGCGTAGCCGCGCAACTGCTGCGCTGTCAGATGCGGCGGTGCCGGCGGCACGTTCGGGTCGACCACCATCTCGAGCAGCACCGGCCGGTCGGCCGCCAGCGCGGCGTCCCAGGCTGCGGCCACGCCTTCGGGCGCATCGATGCGCATGCCGATCAGCCCCAGCAGTTGCGCGTAGTCGGCATACGGAAACGCCGGCACGAACTGCGAGATGCTGGCACGCGGCTCACCTTCGGTCACTCGCTGCTCCCAGCTGACGAGGTTGAGGTCGTCGTTGCGCAGCACCATCACCACCAGCCGTGGGTCGGCCCAGCGCCGCCAGCTGTCGGCCACTGTGATCAGCGCGTTGATGCCATTCATCTGCATCGCACCGTCGCCCACCAGCGCGATCACCGGGCGGCCCGGGTGCGCGTGCTTGGCGGCCAGTGCATAGGGCAACGCATTGCCCATGCTCGCCAACCCACCGGACAGCGACGCCAGCATGCCGCGCCGCAGTTTCAGGTCGCGCGCAAACCAGAACGCAGCGCTGCCCGAGTCGCAGGTCAGCACGCAATCGTCGGGCAGCCGTGGCGACAGCTCCCAGAACACGCGCTGCGGGTTGATCGGCTCGGCCGGCACCATCGCCCGCTGTTCCAGCACTTGCCACCAGCGTGCGAGGTTGCGCTCGATCCGCTCGCGCCACTGCCGGTCGGTCTTGCGGTCGAGCAACGGCAGCAGGGCTTGCAACACCTGCGCGCTGTCGCCGACGAGGTTGACCTCCATCGGGTAGCGCAGCGCCAGGCGACGGCCATCGATGTCGATCTGCACGCCGCGCGCCTGGCCTGGTTTCGGCAGGAACTCGGCGTATGGGAAATTGCTGCCGATCATCAGCAAGGTGTCGCAGTGGGCCATCAGGTCCCAGCTGGGCTCGGTGCCCAGCATGCCGATGGCGCCAGTGACGAACGGCAAGTCGTCGGGCACCACCGCCTTGCCCAGCAAGGCCTTGGCGATGCCGGCGCCCAGCTTGTCGGCCACCTCGAGCACCAGGTCGCCCGCTTGCAGTGCCCCGGCTCCGACCAGCATCGCGACGCGCTCGCCGCCGTTCAGCACCTCGGCGGCGGCCGCCAGGTCCATGCCACGCGGCACGCCGGCGCGGGCGGTGCGGCCGATGCCGCTGTGCAAGGTGCCGTGCGCGCGCGGGGGCTCCAGCTCGGCCGCCAGCGCCTGCACGTCGGTCGGCAAGATGATGCAGGTCACCGTGCGTTGGTCGATCGCGGTGCGAAACGCGCGGTCCACCACATGGCGCAGTTGCGCCGGCACCGTGACCATCTGGCAGAACTCGGCGGCCACGTCCTTGAACAGCGAGGCCAGGTCGATTTCTTGTTGGTACTCGCCACCGAGCGCCGAGCGGGCCTGCTGGCCGACGATGGCAACCACCGGCTGATGATCGAGCTTGGCGTCGTACAGGCCGTTGAGCAGGTGGATGGCGCCGGGGCCCGAGGTGGCCAGGCAGACCCCCACTTCACCGGTGAACTTGGCGTGCGCGCAGGCCATGAAGGCAGCCAGCTCCTCATGCCGTGTCTGCACATAGGCCGGCCCTTGTTCTTGAGCCCGCTGCAGCGCGCCGATCACGCCATTGATGCCATCGCCGGGGTAGCCGAAGACCCGCGCCACATTCCACTGGCGCATGCGTTCGACCAGGTGGTCAGCGACGGTCTTGGTGGACATGGTGGCGGGTGGCCTTCATCCCCCAGCGACGGCAATCGACGTACCAGGCTCGACGTCGACCGACACAGCTCGACCCGCTAACGCCGTGCAGGCATGCAGCCTGCCGTAACCCCCACAGACGCCCCTCCACGACCCCTCATGGGCGCCTGTCCAAACGTCCCACAACCTTTGTTTGAAGCCAGAAAGGCCATCATGGATAACTCAGACCTCATGGACATCTTGAACCACCTCGTCTCCACCTGCAAAGACGGCGAGTACGGATTTCGCAGCTGTGCCGAACACGTGAASAGTGAAAGCCTGCGCAGCGTGTTCAGTGCCCGCGCCGAAGAGTGCCGCCAGGGCGCCGCCGAACTTCAGTCGCTGATCCAGCAAAACGGTGGCAAGCCGGATGACGGCGGCACGGCCACCGGCGCGGTGCACCGCGGCTGGGTGGCGGTGAAGGGCACGCTCACCGGCTACAGCGACCTCGCGATGCTGGAGGAATGTGAGCGTGGCGAAGACGTGGCGCTCGAGCGCTATCGCAAGGCGCTGGAAGAACCGCTGCCGCCTGAAGCGCGCCTGGTCGTCGCGCGGCAATACGAAGGCGTCAAGCGCAACCACCTGCAGGTGCGCACGCTGCGCGATCAAGCCCGCGCCGCGGCGACCTGAAGCACACCCGCTCCCAAGAGCGAAAAAGAGCCGCCCCCAAGTTCCTTGGGGGCGGCTCCGCTTGCGCGATCAACACTGAACGAGTTCGTGCGGCGGCCGCTCACTCTGGCGGTGATGCCCCGCCGGCGAAGCAGGTTCGGGCTGGGGCACTTCGACCGGAAAATCGCCCGGCTGGGCCGGCATCTCTGGCGGTGGCGGCGGGGGCACGGTGTCGGGCGGCGGCGGGGTCACATGCAGCTGGAGCTGCATCTGAAACCAGGTCGAGTCGCATGTCATTGGAGCCCCTCGTCCAACGGGTACGTTGACCGATCCCCCGAGGGGATGCGGGCCGGCTTGGGAGCGGCCCGGCACTCGGCCCGCAGCCACGTTCACATCAGGATGTCTCATTCATTGCCCCAGCGTGACGTTCGGGCTCAGCGCGCGGGCGGCCTGCAGGTGCTCGCGCAGCATCGGCAAGGCTTTCGCGGCCCAAGCCTTCAACTCCGGATCGCGGCCGGTCAAGGCCTGCTGGTCGAAGCTGGCCACGGCGCGCTGGTGGTCGGCCACCGCTTGCTTGCTGTAGGCCTGGTCGAAGTCGGCGCCGGTCAAGCGGCCCATCTGGGCCAGCAAGGCCTGGCGGTCACGGCTCAGGTTGCCGGGCCACGGCACGCCGCGGGCCGCGGCCAGGCGCTGCAACTCGGCGTTGAGCTGTCCGTGGTCTTGCACCATGCGTTCACCGAAACGCTTGATCTCGCCACCGCCGCCGCGTCCTTGCGCCAACTGCCCGAGTTCGACCTCGAGCAGGCCGTCGGCCGCGGCGTTGCGAACGAATTTCTGGTCCAGCGTCGTCAGGGCCGTCGCCGGTGCTTCGGCCGGGTTCTGCGCCAGCACGCCGACGCTGAGGCTCAAGGCACACACCGCCAGGCACAGCAAAGCTTTCAGGCTGGTCGGGACGAAAGACATGGCACCTCCGCATGCGGCCCGGGGCCGCGTTCACAACGTCATGCTGCCGAACCGGTTGGCATGCAGCCAGGCGCAATACATCTGCGAGGGCTGCGGCTGCGCCGGTGGGTCCTGCACTGGCACCGGAGGCAGCCACGGATCGGGGTCCTCGATGTGGCGGCGCGTGGGCTCGGGCGGCGCAGGCGGGTGTTGCGGCAGTTCGGGGTTGGGGGTGATGGGTACAGGCATGCCGACAGGCCGGCAAGCGCCGTGCCACGACCAGTCCCCAGCCCTGGTATTCCCCCTTCAGCGCGGCCCCTGGGCACGCTGCCCGCCGCGCCGCGTGCGGCTGTACAAACGCATGATCGGTGTGGCCGACGAGCCGTGCATCAGCACCGACAAAGACACAGTCACCAACACAGCATCGGCCACCGCCTTCATCTGCGCCCCATTGGCACCATGCGCCACCGCGAAGGCGAGGTAGTACATCGAGCCGACACCTCGGATGCCGAACCAGGCCGCCAGGCGCCGCTGCGACGCGGTCAGCCCCATGCGGGGCGTGGTCGCATAGACCGCCAGCGGCCGCGCCACGAAACACACGAACAGCGCAATGCCGATGCTGAGTGGTGTGAACGCGTCGTCTTTGATCAAGGTGCCGATGACGATCATCACGACCATCTCGGCCAGCTTCTCGAGATCGAGCGTGAAGTCGAGCACGGCCTTGGCCATGTAGGCGGTGGCCTGTTGCGGGTGGGCGGCCGCGTCGGGGCCCAGTTGCGCCACCAGCTCTGGCTTCGCCTTGTGATCGGGGCTGTCTTGCCGCTCGACCTGGCGCAGCGCCAGGCCGGCAGCGAAGACGGCCAGGAAGCCGTAGACCTGCAGCAGCAACGCCACGCCATAGGTCAACGCGATCAGGCCCAGTGTCAGGAAGCTTTCCATGCCCAGCGCCTGCTCGCGCTCGCGCCGCAGCCACACGACCAGGCGGCTGAAAGCAAAGCCCAGCCCCCCGCCGAGCGCCAGCCCGCCGAGCGTCGGCCACAGCAGGTCCTCTTGCCACCACCGGCCGGCCCAGGGGCCGAGCGTGTGCAGGCCCATCAGGCCGAGGGCCAGCATCACGAACGGCGCGGCCGTGCCGTCATTCAAGCCGGCCTCGGCGGTCAGGCTGAAGCGCAGCCGGTCGCGATCGAGTTCATGCTCCACCTGGACGTCGGACGCGAGCACCGGATCGGTCGGCGCCAGTGCCGCAGCCAAGAGCAGCGCCGGCCCGATCGCCAGCCCCATCGCGTAGCCGGCGCCGCAAAGCAGCGCAATCGTCAGCAGCATGGTCAGCGTGGCCATCACCAGCGGCACGCGCCAGATCTTGTCGCGCAGTGGCGCCCGCAAGCGCAGGCCGACCGCGAAGATCGACGCCAACACGGCAGCCTCGGTCAGGTGTTCCAGCAACGCGGCGTCGCGCCGCAGGTCGAGGTCGAGAAAACCAAAGACCTCGGGGCCGAGCAAATGACCCACGACCAGGTAAAGCGCGGCGGCACACACCGGCATCTCGCGCCGCCAGGTGTCGGTCAGGCCGATCAGGATCAGCAGCAGCCCGACGATTACGAACCAGGTGGTGGCCAATGACTCGACATCTCCGCAACGGTCAACACTTGGGCCGCCACGAACAGCCAGTCCGCCAGCTCGCGCGGCGATTCGCGGCCAGGGCGTTCGGGTCGCCAACCGTGGACGATGGCGATGTCTTGGTCCGCGTCAACGCGGGCTTGGCGCCGTAAGCCTTGCAGCTGCGTGACGAGGTCGGGGCTCGGTGCTTGCATCGCGGATTCCTGCCCTGCCCAGAAGCAACCGATGTGCCCGCGGAGCCGGCTTGCAGCGTGTGCAAGAGGCCGGGGCCACGTCAGGTTCGTCCGCGCCGCCGCTCAATCGGGTCGATCCGCAGCAGCTGGCGGTACTTGGTCACCGTGCGGCGCGCCAGTCGCACGCCTTGCTGCGCCAGCTGGCGGGCGATGTCGGCGTCTGACAGCGGCGAGTTGGGCGACTCGGACTCGATCATGTCCTTGATCAGGCTGCGCAAGGCGGTGCCCGAGCAGGTCTTGCCGCTTTCGGTCGTCAGGGCGCGCGAGAAGAAGTACTTCAGCTCGAACACGCCCATCGGCGTCATCATGAACTTGTTGTTCGTGACCCGCGACACGGTGGACTCGTGCAGCCCCAGCGCATCGGCGATCTCACGCAGGCCGAGTGGGCGCATCGCCATCGGGCCATGGTCGAGGAAGCGGTGCTGGCGCTCGACGATGGCTTCGGCCACCTGCACGATGGTGGCAAAACGCTGCTCGACGTTGCGCAGCGTCCAGCGCGCTTCCTTCAGGTGGTCGGCCAGCGCCTGGTCATTGGCGCGGCGGTGACGCTGGAACAGCTCGGCGTAGACGCGGTTCATGCGCACGCGCGGCACCACCGCGCTGTTGAGCTGCACGGCCCATTGGCCGCGCACCTTGCGCACGATCACGTCGGGCACCACGTACTGCACCTGCGCCGGGCCRCAGCGCCAACCTGGCCGCGGGTCGAGCCGGCGAATGCGTTCGCACACCGCCTCGATCTGCTCTTGCGGCTGCTGCAGCGTGCGGGCCAGCTTGGCCACGTCGTGCCGCGCCAGTGACTCCATGTGCTCGTTGACGATGGTGCGCGCGAGCGCCCGCATCTCGGGGCACTCGACGGCCTGCAGTTGCAGCGTCAGGCACTCGGCGACATTGCGAGCGCCGACACCCGCGGGCTCCAGCGACTGCACGCGGCACAGCGCGATCTTCAGTTCCTGCAGCGTGGCCAGCGGCTCCAGCTCCACCAGGTCGACGAGCTCGGTCAGCTCGACGCGCAGGTAGCCATCGTCGTCGAGCGATTCGACGATCGCGCGCGCCAGCGCCACGTCGCGCTCAGGCAGCGACAGCAGGTCAAGCTGCGCATGCAATTGCGC
>NZ_JBFUGE010000268.1:0-8203 GCF_056403075.1 Ideonella sp. P3_A4
AGGCATTGATGCCTTGCACCACCTCAGGCACCGGAAAGCCCGCCACGTAGCCGACCACACCGCTCTTGCTGTGGTGCCCGGCAATGATGCCCGCCAGGTAGCGGCCCTCGTAGAAGCGGGCGTTGTAGGTCGACAGGTTGGGTGCGGTCTTGTAGCCACCGGCATGCTCGAACTTGACGTTCGGGTAATCGGTCGCCACGCGCAGCGCCGGCTCGAGGTAGCCGAAGCTGGTCGCGATGATCATCTGATTTCCCTGCGCCGCCAAGTCGCGCATCACTCGCTCGGCGTCGGCTCCTTCTGGCACCGACTCGACCACCGTCGTCTTCACGCGCTTGCCGAGAAACGCCTCCAGGTCTTGCCGGCCCTGGTCGTGCTGGTAGGTCCAGCCGGCCTGGCCGACCGGGCTGACGTAGACGAAGGCGACTTTCAACGGCGCCGATGAGTACTGGGCGGCCAACGGTGTGGCCAAGGCAGCAGCGACCACGAACAGCGCGGCTTGCCAGCATTTCTTCAACATGTGTGTCCTCAAACAGACGTCGGCAGGCACCATCGAGCCCGCCGCAAGCCTGTATCAACAGGAAAAACCCCAGTGTCGGGCACGGGGTTTGCGTGGATATCCGGTTCAGAATGCCGCACCTTGCGTCCCTTGCCCTCGCGGCACCCTATTCTTCAATCCCCAACGCACGGCACAACCGTCCTAGGAGATTCCTGCATGAGCTATCAACGCTCCACCCCTTCGATGCACAAACTCGCCGCCCTGGCCCTGCTCGCCGCCACTGGTGTGCAGGCCAAGACCCTGGTCTATTGCTCCGAAGGTTCGCCCGAAAACTTCACCCCGGCGCTGAACACCACCGGCACCAGCTTCGACGCGGCCCGCCCCGTCTATGACCGGCTGACCCACTTCATGCGTGGTTCGACCCAGGTCGAGCCGGGCCTGGCCGAAAGCTGGACCATCTCGCCCGACGGCAAGACCTACACCTTCAAGCTGCGTGCCGGCGTCAAGTTCCACAGCGTGGCCGGCTTCACCCCGACGCGCGACCTGAACGCCGACGACGTGGTCTGGTCGTTCGAGCGCCAATGGAAGCCCGAGCACCCGTACGCCAAGGTCTCCGGCGGCAAGTACGATTACTTCGCCGACATGGGCTTCAAGGACGGCCTGGTGGCGGTCGAGAAGGTCGATCCGCTGACCGTGCGCATCACGTTGAAGAACCCTAACGTCACGATGCTGCCGAACCTGGCGATGGACTTCGCCGCCATCGGCTCGGCCGAGTACGCCGACACGCTGGCCAAGGCCAACAAGAAGGAGCAGTTCGACCAGGTGCCGGTGGGCACCGGCCCGTTCAGCTTCGTCACTTACCAGAAAGACGCCGTCATCCGCTACAAGGCCAACAAGGCCTACTGGGGCGAGAAGGCATTGGTCGACGACCTGGTCTATGCGATCACGCCGGACGCGACCGCGCGCTACTCCAAGCTGAAGGCCGGCGAGTGCCACCTGTCGGGTTACCCGCGCCCGGCCGACCTGCCCGAGATGCAGAAGGACCCGGCACTGAAGGTCACCAACCTGCCTGGCCTGAACATTGCCTACTGGTCGTTCAACACGCAGAAGCCCCCGTTTGACAAGAAGGAAGTCCGCCAGGCCTTCACGATGGCGATCGACAAGGCCGCGATCCTGAAAGAGGTCTACCTGGGTGCCGGCACGCCGGCCAAGAACCTGATGCCGCCGACCCTGTGGGGCTACAACGACAAGGTGCAGGACTGGCCGTATGACCCGACCAAGGCGAAGGAGCTGCTGGCCAAGGCCGGCGTGAAGACGCCGATGGAAGTGGACCTCTGGTACATGCCGGTGCAGCGCCCGTACAACCCGAACGCCAAGCGCATGGCCGAGATGATGCAGTCCGACCTGGCCAAGATCGGTGTCAACGCCAAGCTCGTCACCTACGAATGGGGCGAGTACCGCAAGCGCCTGCAGCAAGGCGAGCACCTGACCGGCATGTTGGGCTGGAACGGCGACAACGGCGATCCCGACAATTTCTTCTTCCTGCATGGTTGCGATGCCGCACGCCCGGGTGGACAGAACTTGTCGAAGTGGTGCAATAAGCCCTTTGACGCGCTTCTGGAGAAGGCCCGCACCTTGACCGACAACAAGGCGCGCGCCAAGCTGTATGAGGAAATGCAGGCCATCGAGCACGAAGAAGCCCCCGACTTCAAGATCGCGCACTCGGTGGTCTACGAGGTGATGCGTAAAGAAGTGACGGGCTACAAACAAAGCCCGTTCAACACGCATGAGTTCAAAGGTGTCGACCTGAAGTGAGGAAGTGAGACCCGCCATGACAATGTTTGCCCATACCCGTGTTGCTCTTGGCCTGCTGGTGCTGGTCGGCATGGCCGCCCTGACCGGCTGCCATCCCGGCGTGCCGGACACGGTGAAGATTGGCGTGGCGCAGCCGCTGTCCGGTCCGTTGAAAGATCTGGGCCAGGACATGGTCGATGGCACCCAGATGGCCATCGACGACATCAACAAGGAAGGCCTGAAGATCGACGGCAAGATCGTCAAGCTGGAGATCATGACGGCCGACGACAAGGCCGACGCCGAGGCCGGCAAGGTTGCGGCGAAGACGCTGATCGACGGCGGCGTGATCGCCGTCATCGGCCACCTGAACTCGGGTGTCAGCATCGCCGCCGCGCCGCTGTACGCCGAGAAGATGATCCCGCAGCTGGCGATCTCGACCAAGCCCGAGTACACCAAGCTGGGCCTGCCGACGACCTTGCGCCTGGTGGCCAGCGACGCGCTGCAGTCCAAGGCGATGGGCTCGATCGCTGGCGGCCTGCCGGGTGACCACGTGTTCGCCGTCGTCGACGACAACACGCCCTACGGCAAGAGCCTGGCCGAAAACGCGCTGGCGCAGCTGAAGGGCAAGACGATCGGCGTGCGTGCTTCRCTGGACGACAAGACGACCGACTTCAAGGCGCTGATTGCTCAGCTGCTGGAGAAGAAGGTCGACATCTTCGTCACCACGCTGGCGGACTTCCAGATCGTCGCGCTGGCCGACCAGATGGTGCTGGCCGGCATGAAGAACATGCAGATCGTCGGCAGCGACACGATCAAGACCGAAGGCATGCTGAAGGTCAACCCGGCTGTCGGCACGATCTACGCCACCTCGCCGATCATCGGCGCGGCCGAGTTCACCGGCGGCAAGCCGTTCCTGGAGAAGTTCCGCGCCCGCTTCAAGCACGAGCCCGTCTACGCCGCGCACTACTCGTACGACGCGGTGTACGTGCTGGCCGCCGCGCTGAAGAAGGCCAAGTCGGCCGACGGCAACAAGCTGGTGCCGGCGCTGAAGAGCGTTGACGCGTTGGCACCGGTGACCAGCAGCATGCGTTTTGCCGAAGACGGCGAACAGCGCTACGGCTCGGTCAGCGTCTACCAGCTCAACCACGGCGCCTGGTTCCTGCTGACACGCAGCGACGTGTGGTGATCGGCGGCGACAATAGCGCCCCAGCCCTTCGGGGCTGACATAAGAGAGTGAGACAGCGGCCCTTTCGAGGGCCGCAACAATTCATGCTGAAGTTTCTTTGGCGCCGCCTGGCGCTGACCGTTCCGACCTTCATCGCACTGATGTTCGTGACCTTCGTGGCCATCCGGCTGGTGCCGGGTGACCCGGTCGAGGTCCGTGTGGGCGAACGCGGCATCTCGCCCGAGCGCCTGGCCCAGTTCCGCCACGAGCTGGGGCTGGACCAACCGGTGTGGAAGCAGTTCGCCGACTACATGTGGCAGTTGCTGCATGGCGACTTCGGCACCTCGCTGGCCACCAACCAGAAGGTGTTGACCGAGTTCGCGRCGCTGTTCCCGGCCACGCTGGAGCTGAGCCTGTTCGCGATGCTCTTCGCCGCGCTGATCGGCCTGCCAGCCGGCACGATGGCCGCCGCCAAGCGCGGCAGCCTGTACGACCAGGCGCTGATGGGCCTGTCGGTCACCGGCTACTCGATGCCGATCTTCTGGTGGGGCCTGCTGCTGATCATGTTCGTCGGCGAGCGCTGGGGCTTGACCCCGGTGTCCGGCCGCATCGACCTGATCCAGTACTACTTCGAGCCGGTCACCGGCTTCATGGTGATCGACGCCTGGCTGTCGGGCCAGGCCGGGGCGGTGAAAGACGCGCTGCACCACCTGGTGCTGCCCGGCATCGTGCTCGGCACGATCCCGCTGGCGGTGATCGCTCGCATGACACGCTCGGCGATGCTCGAGGTGCTGAGCGAGGACTACGTGCGCACCGCCCGCGCCAAGGGCCTACCGGCCTGGCGAGTGATCGGCGTGCACGCGCTGCGCAATGCGCTGATCCCGGTCGTCACGGTCATCGGCCTGCAGGTCGGTGCGCTGATGGCCGGCGCGGTGCTGACCGAAACCATCTTCTCTTGGCCGGGCGTCGGCAAGTGGCTGATCGAGTCGATCTCCCGCCGCGACTACCCGGCCCTGCAAGGCGGCGTGATGCTCGTCTCCACCATCGTGATCGGCGTGAACCTGCTGGTCGACCTGACCTATGGGTTGATCAACCCCCGTATCCGTCATGCCTGAAACCCAAGTCCTCGTTGCGCCGCCGGCCGCTTCGCCGCCGCCGCCTTCACCTTTGCGCTCGTTCTGGCTCGCCTTCAGCGAGAACAAGGGCGCCGTCGCCGGCCTGGTCATCGTCACCATCGTCGTCGTGCTGGCGCTGCTGGCCGACTGGGTCGCGCCCTACTCACCCACCGAGCAGTTCCGCGACGCGGTGCGCGCCGCACCGGTCTGGGCCGAAGGCGGCTCGACCCGCTTCCTGCTCGGCACCGACAGCCTGGGCCGCGACATGCTGACGCGCCTGATTCACGGCGCACGCATCTCGCTGTTCATCGGCATGTCGGTGATGGGCGTGTCGTTCGTGATCGGCGTGCTGCTGGGCCTGGCCTGCGCCTCGCTGGGCCAGGCGGTGGACGTCGCGATCACCCGGGTGATGGACCTGATCATGGCGGTGCCCAGCCTGGTGCTGGCCATCCTCGTCGTCGCGGTGTTGGGCCCCAGTCTGGCCAACACCATCATCGCAGTGACGATCGTCTACCTGCCTCGTTATGTGCGGCTGCTGCGGGCCTCGGCACTGGCCGAGTTGAAGAAGGACTACGTCACCGCCGCTCGCGTGGCCGGTGTCGGCGGCTGGCGCCTGATGTTCCACACGGTGCTGCCGAATTGTCTGGCGCCGCTGATCGTGCAGGCCGCGCTCGGCGTG
Source organism: Ideonella sp. P3_A4 (assembly GCF_056403075.1). Classification (NCBI taxonomy): domain Bacteria; kingdom Pseudomonadati; phylum Pseudomonadota; class Betaproteobacteria; order Burkholderiales; family Sphaerotilaceae; genus Ideonella; species Ideonella sp. P3_A4. Next base: position 5,250 of record NZ_JBFUGE010000268.1, read on the forward strand.
TCGGACGCGATCCTCGAAGCGGCCGCGCTCGGCTTCCTCGGTCTGGGCGCGCAGCCGCCCACCGCCGAGTGGGGCACGATGCTGGCCGACGCGCGCGAGTTCATCCGCTCCGATCCCTGGCTGGTCACGCTGCCTGGCCTGGCCATCCTGATCACCGTGGTGTCGATCAACCTCGCCGGCGACGGCCTGCGCGACGCCCTTGACCCCAAAATGAGAAAAACATGAGTGGGCCCTTGCTGGATATCAAGGGGCTGACTGTCAGCTTCGCTACCCGCGGCGGTGCGTTCCGCGCGGTCGATGGCGTGGATCTGCACGTCGCGCCGAACGAAGTGCTGGCGATCGTCGGTGAATCCGGCTCCGGCAAGTCGGTGGCGATGCTGGCCATCATGGGCCTGCTGCCGTGGACGGCGACGGTGAAAGCCGAACGCATGATGTTCGACGGACAGGACCTGCTCGCGATGACGCCCAAGCAGCGCCGAGCCCTCGTTGGCCGCGACGTGGCGATGGTGTTCCAGGAGCCGATGAGCTCGCTGAACCCCTGCTTCACCGTCGGCTATCAGATCGGCGAAGCACTGGCCGAGCACACCGACCTCGATCGCAATGCGCGCAAGAAGCGCGTGATCGACCTGCTGGACCAGGTTGGCATCCCCGACCCGGCGCGCCGCGTCCGGGCCTTCCCGCACCAGTTGTCGGGTGGCATGAGCCAGCGCGTGATGATCGCGATGGCATTGGCCTGCAAGCCGCGCCTGCTGATCGCCGACGAGCCGACCACCGCGCTTGACGTGACGATCCAAGCCCAGATCCTGGACCTGCTGCAGGCGCTGCGGCGCGACACCGGCATGGCGCTGGTGCTGATCACGCACGACCTGGGCGTGGTGGCCGAAGGTGCCGACCGCGTGCTGGTGCAGTACGCCGGCCGCCCGGTCGAAACCCAGCGCGCCGACACCTTGTTCACCGACCCGCACCACCCCTACACCGCGGCGCTGCTGTCGGCTCTGCCCGAGCGCGCGCGCCAGGGCGAGCGACTGGCAGCGATCGACGGCATGGTGCCCGGCCAGTTCGACCGCCCCACCGGTTGCCTGTTCTCGCCGCGCTGCCCGTTCGCGCAGCCGGCCTGCCGCGCCGCCGCACCTCTGCCCGCCAGCGACGCGCTGGGCCGCGCGCTGTGCGTCACCCCGTTGGTCAACGGCCAACCCTCGCCGCTGCAGGTGGAGGCCCAAGCCGCATGAGCACGAACACCACCCTTACCGCCCCGGTGCTCGAAGCCCGTGACCTGCGCCGCGATTACCCCGTCTCGCGCGGCTGGATGAAGGGCACCGCCACGGTGCAGGCCTTGGCCGGCGTCAGCTTTTCGGTGCGAGAGGGCCGCACGCTGGCGGTCGTCGGTGAATCGGGTTGCGGCAAGTCGACGCTGGCGCGCCTGCTGACGATGATCGAGCTGCCGACCAGCGGCCAGTTGATGATCGACGGCAAGGATGTCGCTCACGCCGACGCGGCGCTGCGCCACGCGTTGCGCCGCCAGATCCAGATCGTGTTCCAGAACCCATACGGCTCGCTGAACCCGCGCCAGACCGTGGGCGACGCGCTGACGGAGCCACTGCTGGTCAACGGTCTTGGCAAGGACGCGGCCGAGCGCGAGGCCCAGGCCCGCGCGATGCTGCGCCAGGTGGGCCTGCGCGAAGAGCACTTCAACCGCTACCCGCACATGTTCTCGGGCGGCCAGCGCCAACGCGTGGCGATTGCCCGTGCGCTGATGCTCAAGCCCCGCGTGCTGGTGCTTGACGAGCCGGTGTCGGCGCTGGACGTGTCGATCCGCGCGCAGGTGTTGAACCTGCTGGACGACCTGCAGCAGGCGCTGGGCGTGGCCTATGTCTTCATCTCGCATGACCTGGGCGTGGTTCGCCACGTGGCCGACGACGTGATGGTGATGTACCTCGGCCGCTGCGTCGAGCAAGGCCCGCGCGACGCGGTCTTCGACAATCCGCAGCATCCGTACACCAAGGCCCTGCTGTCGGCCACGCCGACGGTGGACCCGACGATGCGGCGCGAACGCGTCATCCTGAAGGGCGAACTGCCCTCGCCGATCGACCGCCCCACCGGCTGCCCGTTCCGCACCCGTTGCCCACTGGCGTTCGACCGCTGTGCGCAGGTCGAGCCGGCGTTGGAACTGACCGGTCAACAGCACGTGGCGTGCTGGGCCGTCAACCCGGTGGCCTCAAGCCCCGCGGCGGTGGCGGCCTGACGCCGGCAAGACGGCCGCCGGTGCCTCTCAGCCCCGGTGGCCCGAGTCATTGACAGGCCGGCTCAAGCGCCCTGCTTCTGGTAGGTGCCCATCAGTACCGCCTCGGCCAGCACGTGGCCTTTCATCGCCTGCTCCAGCTGGGCCTTGGTCGGCTGCTTCAGCTGCGCGAGCGTGGTGTCCAGCGCGTAGAGCTTGAAGAAGTAGCGGTGCCGGCCGATCGGCGGGCACGGGCCGCCGTAGCCCAGGCGCTTCCAGTCGTTGAGGCCTTCGCGGCTGCCCGCCGGCAGCGCCTGGCCCTCGCCGGGTAAACCGCCCGCACCGGGCGGGATGTCCAGCGCCACCCAGTGCACCCAGGTGCGCTGCGGCTTGGCCGGGTCCGGCGCGTCCGGGTCGTCGACGATCAATGCGAGGCTGGCGCTGTTCGGCGGCACATCCTTCCACTGCAGCGGCGGCGCGAGGTCTTCGCCCTCGCAGGTGCAGCGCCGGGGCATTTCGGCAGCGTGGCCGAAAGCGCTCGATATCAACTCCATGGCGGTCTCCTGGTTTGCAGCCGTGACGGCGCCCACCATGAGGCGCTCCTACCGGTACCGGAGCAATCAGCAGGCCCGCACTGCGACCGCGGGTTCCGATCCGCGAGGGCAGGCTGCTGCCTGCAGGTCAATCCCCCGGACTTCGACGCCAGCCTCCCTATCATGACTGACTCATTCAAGGG
>NZ_JBFUGE010000269.1:0-8177 GCF_056403075.1 Ideonella sp. P3_A4
CGCGCTGCGAGCCCTCTTCGGCCAACAGTCGCGCTAACGCAAGTTCACAACCCTTGATGGCCATGTCCAGCCAGATGCGACGTTGCTCGCGCGGCTGGTGCAACGCCGTCAGCTTGATGCCGGTCTGCGTGCTCAACGCGGCCAGCAGCGACTTGTCGACAGCGTGGCTCACCACCAGCAGCGGTGGCGGCGTGCTGTGCAGGTAGTGCTGCGCCATGAAGGCTTGCAGCACCTGCTGCTCCGCGTATGCCACCTGTTGCTCGGCGGTGCGTTCCACCGCTTCGGCCGGCGCCTCGTCCAGCGTCAGCGACTCGTCGGCCGCCAGTGCGGTGGCGTCGTCGACATGGGTTGGGAAGAACGCTCGGTCACCGAGGTGACGACCGCCCCGCACCATTGCCAGGTTCACGCAGGCGCGACCACCGGCTACCTTGACGGCGAGGATGTCGACCTCCTTGCCCGCGGCCGACAGGCTGCTCTCATCCATCGACTGCTGGTGCTGCACCCGCGCCAGCGCCGAGATGCGGTTGCGCAGCTCGGCCGCCTTCTCGAACTCCAGCACCTCGGCGTGGGCCATCATCTTGGCCTGCAGTTCGTCCACGACCTGCTGCTGCTCACCGAGCAGGAAGCGCTCGGTGTCGCGCACGTCGCGTGCATAGTCATCGGGCGTGATGAAGCCGACGCAGGGCGCCGAACAACGGCGGATCTGGTACAGCAAACACGGCCGTGAGCGGTTGTTGAACACCGTGTCTTCGCAGGTGCGCAGGCGAAAGACCTTCTGGATCAGCTGGATCGTTTCCTTCACCGCCCAGGCACCGGGGTACGGGCCGAAGTAGCGGTGCTTGCGATCAACCGCGCCGCGGTAGTAGGCCACGCGCGGAAAGCCGTGCGAGACCAGCTTCAGGTAAGGGTAGCTCTTGTCGTCGCGGAACAGGATGTTGAACTTCGGGTTCAACGCCTTGATCAGGTTGTTCTCGAGCAGCAGCGCCTCGGCTTCGGTGCGCACCACCGTCGTCTCGAGCCGCGCAATGCGCGAGACCATCACGCCGATGCGCGTACCGCCCAGGTCTTTCTGGAAGTAGCTCGACACGCGCTTCTTCAAGTCGCGCGCCTTGCCCACGTACAGCACCTGGCCCTGGGCATCGAAGTACCGATAGACACCGGGCAAGCCGGGCAAGGCCGCCACTTCGGCCAGCACGCGCTCGCGTGCGGCGGTGGCAACGTCCAGTGCGCGCTGGGCTTCGGCTTGCACGGCGGCCGCATCGGCGGGCGGCGCTTCGGGAATGGGAGGGGAAGAGGTGTCGGGGTCGGCCATCGGACGGCGATTGTGCAGTGACGCCGGCTTCGATAATGCCGCGATGCCGTCCACCCCTTGCCCTGCCCTGCGCTGGGACCTTTTTTGCCGTGTGGTCGACAACTTCGGCGACATCGGCGTCTGCTGGCGGCTGGCGGCCGACCTCGCAGCTCGCGGCCACACGCTGCGGTTGTGGGTTGACGACCCGTCGGCGCTGGCGTGGCTCGCACCCACCGGTGCGCCGGGTGTGCAGGTTCGGCATTGGACGGCGGACGCCACGGCCAATGACCCCGGCGACGTAGTGATCGAAGCCTTCGGCTGCGACCCGCCGGCTGGCTTCGTCGCGGCGATGGCCGCGCAGCCACGTCCGCCGGTTTGGATCAACCTCGAATACCTCAGCGCCGAAGACTATGTCGAGCGCAGCCACCGCCTGCCTTCGCCGCAGTTCAATGGCCCTGGCGCTGGCTTGACCAAATGGTTCTTCTACCCCGGCTTCACGCCGGCCGCCGGGGGGCTGTTGCGCGAGCCTGGATTGATGGCGGAACAAGGCCACTTCGACGCCGCCGGCTGGTTGTCGGAGCAAGGCATCGAGGCACAGGCCGGCGAGCGCCTGGTCAGCCTGTTCTGCTACCCGAACCCAGCGCTGCCTGTGCTGATCGAGCGGCTCGGCGACGCACCGACGCTGCTGTTGACCACACCCGGCGCCGCGACGGACCAGTTGGCGGGACTGGCCATGCCGCCATCCGTGCACCACCGAGCCCTGCCCTGGCTGCCGCAAGCGGACTACGACCACCTGCTGTGGTCTTGCGACCTGAATTTCGTGCGCGGCGAGGATTCGTTCGTGCGGGCACAGTGGGCGGGCAAGCCCTTTGTCTGGCACATCTACCCGCAACACGACGACGCGCACGCCGTCAAGCTCGATGCCTTCCTGACGCGCCATCTGGCCGCGGCCGGCCCCGCGCTGGCCCAGCCCATTCGTGCCTGGATGCACGCCTGGAACGGCCTCGCCGGCCCGCAGCCGGCGGTGTTACCCGACCTGGCCGCGTGGACCGCCCACACCCGGAGCTGGCGTGACGCCTTGCTCGCCCAAACCGACCTGGTCGGGCAGCTTCTGGCGTTCGTCGCGGAAAAGCATTAAAATTCAAGGCTTTGCGGAATACGGCCCGCTCGCCTTGAAATGGCAGCCAAGGATTTCTGTCCTTGGCATCGTCGCTCAAGCACATGACCCGCCGGCCGCGCAACTTGCAGCGAACTGACCCGCCGGCTTGGCCCGGGCAGCCGCTGCCTCGATTCCCGACTCTTCGGAAACTCACCATGAAACTCGCACAGGAAATCCGCGCCGGCAACGTGATCATGCAGGGCAAGGACCCGATGGTCGTTCTCAAGACCGAATACAGCCGTGGCGGCCGCGGCGCGGCCACCGTGCGCATCAAGATGAAGAGCCTGCTCAGCGGCTTCGGCGCTGAAACGGTGTTCAAGGCCGACGACAAGATGGACCAGATCGTGCTGGACAAGAAGGAGTGCACCTACTCCTACTTCGCCGACCCGATGTACGCCTTCATGGACGCCGAGTACAACCAGTTCGAGGTCGAAGCCGAGAACATGGGTGACGCCATCAACTACCTCGAAGACGGCATGACCGTCGAAGTGGTGTTCTACGACGGCAAGGCCATCTCGGTCGAACTGCCGACCACCGTGATCCGCGAAATCGTGACCGACCCGGCCGTCAAGGGCGACACCTCGGGCAAGGTGCTGAAGCCAGCCAAGCTGGTCGGCACCGGCTTCGAGATCAGCGTGCCGATCTTCGTCGAGAACGGCGACAAGATCGAAATCGACACGCGCACGCACGAATACAAGAAGCGCGCCTGATCGCAGAGCGCTCAGGCGCGCTGCGCGCTGAACATTTGGCTCCCCCGAGCCCCCTCCAAGCGGGGGCTCCAGCTTGAATGACGAAGCCGGCCTCGAGGGCCGGCTTTTTTCATCCACCGATGAAGACTGAACCGATCGTTCCGGCGCGCATCGAGTTTCGAGACGGGGTGCCGTTCGCACCCGAATTCGGTGATGTGTACCACCCGCGTGTGGGCGCCTTTGCGCAGGCGCGCGACGTGTTCCTGGCGGGCAATGGCCTGCCAGGCCGCTGGCGCGGCCGTGAGCGCTTCGTCCTTCTCGAAACCGGCTTCGGGCTGGGCAACAACTTCCTGGCGACTTGGGCCACGTGGCGCGAAGACGAGCAGCAGCCGCAACGGCTGGTCTTCGTCTCGATCGAAAAGCATCCGCCAACGAAAGCCGACTTGGCGCTGGCGCACGCAACCTCGCCGGAGCCTGCTCTTGCCGCACAACTGATCGCCGCATGGCCACCAGCCACGCCGGGCCTGCACGCGCTCGAGTTCGAGAGCGGCCGGGTCACGCTGCTGTTGGCGCTGGGCGACGTGGCACTGTGGCTGCCCGAGCTGCAAGCCCAGGTCGATGCGGTTTTCCTGGATGGCTTCGCACCGGCACGCAACGCGCCGATGTGGGAGGCGCGCGCGCTGCGCTCCCTGGCGCGCCTGGCCGCACCCGGCGCCACCGCGGCCACCTGGAGCGCGGCACGCGGCGTGCGCGACGCACTGAGCGCCGCGACCTTTCGTGTCCAGCGGGTGCCCGGGGTCGCGGGCAAATTCGACATGACGCTGGCGCAGGTCGACGCCGGTGTCATCGAGCGCCGCCGCGCTGCGCCACCGGGGCGACTGCCTGCCCCTCAGGCCCGCCAGGCACTGGTCATCGGCGCCGGCTTGGCGGGTGCAGCCGCAGCCCGAGCCCTGGCCCGCCAGGGTCTGCAAGTCACGGTATTGGACGCGGCAGAGCAAGCGGCCAGCGGCGCTTCGGGCAACCCGGCGGGGCTGTTCCACGGCGTGGTGCACACGCACGACGGAACGCACGCGCAACTACTGCGCGCGGCTGCACTGCGGGCCGAGCAGGTGTACCGGCCGCTGATCGAATCAGGGCATGTACCGGGCGCCTTGCAAGGCCTGCTGCGGGGCGGCGGGGAGCCGCTGGCGGCACTGCAAGCGATGGTGGCCGCGCAGCGATTGCCCGGCCCCTATGCCGAAGCGCTTTCGCAGGATGCAGCGTCAGCCGCAGCCGGTTGTCCGCTGGCCGGCGCGGCATGGCGCTTTGCCGGTGGTGGCTGGTTGCAGCCGGCTGCGCTGGTGCACGCCTGGCTGCAGGAGCCTGGCATCAGCCTGCGCACCGGCGTTCGGGTCGGCCATTTGCAGCCGCTGTCCAACGGGCGCTGGCAGGCCCTGGACGAACATGCTGCGCTGCTGGGCGAGGCCGACGTGGTCGTCGTGGCCGCCGCGCACGCRACGCCCACGCTGCTCGCCGACCACAGCGATGCCGCCAACTGGCCCTGGCGGCAGACGCGTGGCCAGCTCACCATCGTGCGCGCCGCCGAGGCCGCGGCCCTGCCCCGCCCGACCTTGCCGATCGCCAGTGGCGGTTACCTGCTGGCCTTGCCAGACGCGCTGGGTGGTGGCCTGCTGTGCGGCGCCACGTCGCACCTCCAGGACGATGACGGCCGCATCCGCGAGGCCGACCACCGCGCCAACCTGGCGCAGTTGGCCGCGCTGACCGGCACTGCCGTTGATGTTCCTGAGCGTTGGTTCGGCCCAAACAGCGATGTGCTCGATGGCCGTGTCGCCTGGCGGTTGGGCTGCGACGACCGATTGCCGGTGGTCGGCCCGGTGCCGTTGCCTGCCGCAGCGCTGGAAGGCTTGAAGCGGCTTGAACAACCGCGGCATGTGCCCCGGGTGCAGGGCTTGTACGTGTTGGCCGGGCTGGGTTCGCGCGGCATCACCTGGGCGCCGCTGCTCGGCGAGGTGCTGGCTGCCGGGATCACCGGCGCTCCGCAGCCGCTGGCTGGCAGCTTGCTGGATGCGATCGACCCCGCGCGCTTCCTGGCACGGCTGCGTCGACAAGCGACCGGCTGAGCCGGCGCGGATTCAAATTTCAGCCGGCGTTCGTCGGCTCGTTGCCGCTGCCCGGCGTGGAATTCGCGGGCTGACCGGCATCGTTGTCTTGCGCACCGCCGGACGGTCCGCCTTGCGACTTGCGAGCCGCCTTATCTTCCTTCTTGCGCTTCTTGGCCAGTTCGCGTTGGCGTTTTTCGTAGGAGTAATTGGGTGTGGCCACGGGCCGTCCTTTGCTTCAGGGAGAAGAGGCTGATGCCGCCGCGGCGAGCGGCACCTTGGTCCAACGATACACCCTCTGCAGGGGCTGCTCGCCAGGGCTCATCGTTCAGAAGCGCAAGGTCTTCACGCCCTCGGGCGTACCGAGCAGGCAGACGCTGGCCTTGTTCCGCGCGAACACGCCCATCGTGACCACACCGGGCCACTGGTTGACCTCGGCCTCCATCGCCGGCGGGTCGTTGATGGTCAGGCCGCGCACGTCCAGGATCAGGTTGCCGTTGTCGGTCACCACGCCCTCGCGCACCGTTGGCTCGCCGCCATAGGTACGGCGAAAACGCCGTGCCACCTGCGCAGCCGCCATCGGAATCACCTCGATCGGCAGCGGGAACTTACCCAGCGTGTCGACCAGCTTCGAGGCATCGGCGATGCAGACAAAGCGTTCGGCCAGGTCGGCGATGATCTTCTCGCGCGTCAGCGCCGCACCGCCGCCTTTGATCATGTGGCCGCTGTGGTCGATCTCGTCGGCGCCGTCGATGTAGACCGGGATCGATTCGACCTCGTTCGCATCGAGCACCCGAATGCCCAGCGCCAGCAGGCGCTCGGTGCTTTTGACCGAGCTGGACACAGCCCCCGTGATGCGGTCCTTCATCGTCGCCAGTGCATCGATGAAGCAGTTCACCGTCGACCCGGTGCCCACGCCCACGACCGAGCCGGCCACCACTTCGGCCAAGGCGGCCTGCCCGACCAGGGCCTTCAATTCGTCTTGCGTCATGGGTCGGATTGTCTCAGGCTGACCCGGCCCGACCCACATGAATGGCCGCGACAGGAGCGGGGCCGATTCCGCGGCGCGTGTGCCGTCAGGGCGCGGCGGCTTCAGCCAGTGCAGGCGCCGCCGGAGCGCCCTGCCCTTGCATCGACTGAAGGCTACGGCGGTTGCGTGTGCCGATGCGGCGATCGCGGCGGTCCTGCGCCCTGGCCGGCAAGGCCTGGTCACCGGTGCGGCGCTTGAACAAGGTCGGCACGAGGCCAATGAAAGCGCTCGCGTCGGTGCCCTTGGGCAACAAGGTCAGGTTCTCGAAGCCGACCTTGCGGCGCAGCGCGCCGGCCAGCGCCAGTTGGTCTTCATAACCGGAATACACGAGCACCGGCAGGCTGACATGGGCGTCCTTCAGGTACTTCAGCAGGTCGACACCGTTGCCCCCCGGCAGGTTCAGGTCGAGGATCAGCAGGTCAGGATGGAAGCGGCGGATCGCCTCCACCGCCTCGCTGGTCGAAGCCCGCACCCGCACCTCCGGCTCGACCAGGCAGGTGCGCAGCATCTGCTCGATGATCAACTGCATCGTTGCGTTGTCTTCGATCACCAGCACCCGCGATGGCGCGCGCCGCGGCTCGTCGCTGCGCCGGTCGGTGCGGCCAGGCTCATCGGGCGTGTGCGACTTCAGYGCCTTCAAGTCCTCGGCCAACGCACGCGCCAGCTTGGACTCCCTTTCCAGGGACTCGCGCAGGCGGATCAATTGAAGGTGCTGGTGCCACGAATACAAACCAACGACGCACACCGAGACCAGGAACAGCGCACCCGCGCCGCCGCTTTCAGCCAATTGCTTGAAGAAGATTTCGAACAGTTTGTCCATGGCCCCAGGCTCCAGCCACGCACGAAAGCCACCAGTATCAACACGACGGGCAAAGCAGACATCCCCTGAATGGAGGTTGAACCCGCTCGGCACCCCCTTGGATGGCAGCCATCGCCGGCAGCCTGAGACAATCTCGCCCCATGTCTTTAGTCCCCTACGCCCTCACCCGCCCGTTCCTTTTTGGCCTTGACCCCGAGGCCGCGCACGACCTGACGCTCGGCAGCATTGCCCGGCTGCAGAACACAGCGGCGCAATGCTTGTGGTCACAAAGCCGTGTCGAAGACCCGGTCACCGTCGCCGGGCTRCGCTTCCCGAACCGCGTGGGGCTGGCAGCCGGGCTGGACAAGAACGGCCGCTGCATCGACGGCTTCGGCGCGATGGGCTTTGGCTTCATCGAGGTCGGCACCGTGACGCCGAAGGCGCAGCCGGGCAACCCGAAACCCCGCATGTTCCGCCTGCCGCAGGCGCAGGCATTGATCAACCGGCTGGGCTTCAACAACGAGGGGCTCGAGGCCTTTCTCGCCAACGTGCGGCGTGCGCGCAGCTTCCGCGCCGCGGGCGGCATCCTGGGCTTGAACATCGGCAAGAACGCCACCACGCCGATCGAGAACGCGGCCGATGACTACCTGGCCGGCCTGACCGGTGTGTTCCCGCACGCCGACTACGTCACCGTCAACATCTCGAGCCCGAACACCAGGAACCTGCGCGCGCTGCAAAGCGACGAGGCGCTCGACGCGCTGCTCGGTACGCTGACCGAGCACAAGGCCTTGTTAGAGCAGCAACAGTCGCGGCGCGTGCCAATGTTCCTGAAGATCGCGCCCGACCTCGACGACGACCAGATCGGCGTCATCGCCGCGACGCTGAAGCGCCACGGCATGGACGGCGTCATCGCGACCAACACCACGATCGCGCGCGACGCGGTCAAGGGCCTGCCGCATGCGGAAGAAACCGGCGGTCTCTCGGGCGCACCGGTGCGCGAAGCCAGCAACCGTGTCGTGCGGGCTCTGCGCGGCGCGCTGGGTGCGGACTTCCCGATCATCGGCGTGGGTGGCGTGATGAGCGCTGAAGACGCGCAGGCCAAAGTCGCTG
>NZ_JBFUGE010000270.1:0-8176 GCF_056403075.1 Ideonella sp. P3_A4
ACCACGGTTCCATGGTGGGTGGCTCGGGGGTGCGGGCGCAGGCCCCATTCGCGGCCACCACAACACAGGCAAGCACAAACGGTGCTGACCGAGAGCCCGGCGCACGCCAAGGACACTGCCCCGCGAGCGTGGGCCGGAGAACGCACCCCCGGGCCACCCGCCGCGCTCGGTGCTCGGCAGTTGGAACAACAGCAGCAATGCACCAAGCATCGCGGCGCGTCGCGGGCCTTGCAAGGGGAGAGAGCAACTGAGATGAAAGTCCCCAAAAGCACAACACTGAAAGCTGCGATCAGCTGGAGCGCCGGCAAGGACGCTTGCCTGGCGATGCTGCGTGCACGTGAGGCTGGCTTGGATGTACGCACCTTCCTGACGATGCTCGACACCGACGGCCTCAGCAAGAGCCATGCATTGCCGCGCGACCTGATCGCTGCGCAGGTGGCATTGCTCGGCGGTGTCTGGCAGCCTGCTGTTGTTGGCCCAGGCGACTACGGCAATGGTTTCGCTGCACAACTGGTGCAGCTGCACGCAGCGGGCCACACGCACATGGTGTTTGGCGACATCGACCTGCAAGCCCACCGCGACTGGCTGGAGCCGGCCTGCGAACGCGCCGGTCTGCAAGCGGTGTTTCCACTGTGGGGCCTGTCGCGCGACGCGGTGGCCCACGAAATCATCGCGCGTGGCATCCGTGCCCGCATCGTTTGTGTCGACACCCGCTGGCTCGATGAAAGCTACTGCGGCGTCGAGTACGACGAGGCCTTTTTGGCGCGCCTGCCGCAAGGTGTTTGCCCCTGTGGCGAAGGCGGCGAGTTCCACAGTTTCGCCTGGGGCGGGCCGGGTTTTTTGCGCTCGCTGACACTGGGCCCGGGCGTGCAGCGCCGTGTGGCGTCTCAACCACCGTTGTCACCAACTGAATTGGTGTTTCAGGCGCCGGTGTTGATGATGGACGCATGAACTGGGCACTGACCCTGGCATTGCCGCTGGCCTGGAGCCTCGATGCCCTGTTCGGTGAACCGCGTAATCGGTTTCATCCAGTCGCGTGGTTAGGTTTGTTGCTCGGTCCGCTCGGTCGGCATCTCAGCACATGGACACCGGCCGCCGCGTTCGTCGCCGGTGCGGTGGCCTGGCTGGTGATCGCCACCGTGCTCGGTGCGGCCGCGTGGTGGCTGCAGCTGTCGTTGCTCAACCACAGCCCCGGATGGGTGGCCCTGCTGTTGTTGGGCCTGTTGCTCAAACCCTGCTTTGCGTGGCGCATGCTGCGCGACGAAGTGGCCGCCGTCGAGAACGCCTTGGTGCGTGGTGGCCTGGGTCCCGCACGCCAACGTCTGTCACGGCTGGTCAGCCGCGACGTGAATGATTTTGGTGATATCCAAATTCGAGAAACTGCGATCGAAACCTTGGCTGAAAACCTCAACGACTCGGTCGTCGCGCCGCTGGCCTGGTTCGCCGTCGCCGGCCTGCCCGGTGCGGTGGTCTACCGCTTTGCCAATACTGCCGATGCGATGTGGGGCTACCGCGGCCGCTATGAATGGGCAGGCAAATGGGCGGCGCGCGCCGACGACCTGCTGTCGTGGTTGCCGGCTCGGCTGACCGCTGCTTTGCTGCGGCCAACGCTGGCTCCATCGGCCTGGCGCGAGTTGCGGGTCGAGGCAGCGCGCACGCCGTCGCCGAATGGTGGCTGGGCGATGGGCGCGATGGCTTTGCGCCTGAACGTCCGCTTGAGCAAGCCGGGTATCTACCTGCTGCACCCTGCCGGGTCGGTGCCCGGTGAGTCGCACGTGGCGCGTGCCCTGCAAGTGGCCAGTCAGGCCGCTACCGCTGCGGTGGCGGGGGCCACGCTGCTGTGGTGCGTGCGGAGCCTGTGGTCATGAGCGCGTTGCGCGCACCGGTGGCTCAACCGGCCCTTCGCACGCCGGTACGTGCGCATGGTGGGCCCGACGCGCGCGGTGCCGCGCGCTGGGACTTCTCGACCAACGCCAACGCGGCCGGGCCGTGCCCAGCTGCCGAAGCGGCGCTGCGTGCGGTCGATGTGACGCGTTACCCCGACCCCAGCTACCAGCGCTTGCGCGAACGCCTGGCCGCCTGGCACGGCGTCGCGCCGACGCGCATCCTGCTGGCTGCCAGCGCAAGCGAATTCATCCAACGGGTCACCGTGGTCGGGGCTCGGCTCGCGCCTGGGCCGGTCGAGGTGCCCGAGCATGCGTACGGCGACTACGCGACAGCAGCGCGAGCGCATGGCCGTGCACTTTGCGTCAACGGCCAAGAGGGCCCGCGTGTGGGCCAACGGCCGACGCTGCGCTGGTGCTGTGATCCGTCTAGCCCGCTGGGCCTGGACGCACCGCCCCCGACCGACCTGAGCCGGTGCACGACGGTGCTCGACGCGGCCTACGCGCCGCTGCGCCTGCACGGCCGCGGCACCTGGGCCGGCGCGGCGCGCGACGCGGTGTTCGAGCTGATCAGTCCGAACAAGGCGTTAGGCCTGCCCGGCGTGCGCGGTGCCTATGCCATTGCGCCGCGCGAGGGCAGCGCACCGGGTGCCGACTGGGTCGAGGCGCTGGTCGCGGCCGAGCCCTCGTGGCCGCTGGGTGCGCACGCGGTGGCGATGCTGGAGTCCTGGGTCAGCGACGGTGCGCAACATTGGCTGGCCCGCCAGCGCGACACCTTGCGCGCGTGGAAGACCGAACTGCTGGCGCTGTTGAACGAGGCAGGCGCGGTGGTCTGGCCCAGCGTCACGCCATTTGTCTGTGCCCAGCTGCCCGCCGGCGTGACCGCCGCAGCCTTGCGCGAGCGCGATATCGCGGTGCGTGATGCCGGCTCCTTCGGCTTGTCCGGTTGGGTGCGGTTGAACGCGCTGCCGCCCGAAGCGCTGCGGGCATTGGCCGACGCCATCGGCGCGCTGCGCCCACCGGTTTCTTCTTCAACCCCACCCTTGACGAAAGGCAATGCATGAAGCCACGCGCGATCATGGTCTGGGGCTGCTCCAGCGGTGCCGGCAAGAGCCTGCTGGCGACTGCGTTGTGCCGTTGGGCGGCGCGGTGCGGCATCGATGTCGCGCCGTTCAAGGCGCAGAACATGAGCAACAACGCGCGTGTCGTGGCCGGTGCGCAGGGCGGCTTCGGCGAGATCGGCGCGGCCCAGTACTTCCAGGCGCTGGCCGCGCGCATCGCGCCGACGGTGGACATGAACCCAGTGCTGCTCAAGCCCGAGCGCGACACCGCCAGCCAAGTGGTGCTGCACGGCAACGTGGCGCCTTGCTTGTCGCGCCTGCCTTGGCGCGAACGCAGCCATCAACTGGCGCAGGCCGCGCACGAAAGCTTTCAGCGCTTGCGCAATCGCCATGAGTTGCTCGTGATCGAAGGGGCCGGCTCGCCGGCCGAGATCAACCTCGCGGCCAACGACTACGTCAACCTCGGCACGGCCCGCTGGGCACGCGACGCCGGCAGCCTGCGCAGCCTGCTGGTGGCCGACATCGACCGTGGCGGCGCCTTTGCCCACCTGCATGGCACCTGGGCCTTGTTGCCCGAAGACCTGAAGCCCACGCTCAGTGGCTTCGTGCTGAACAAGTTCCGCGGCGACGCCTCGCTGCTGGCCCCGGGGCCGGCCGACCTGCAGCGCCTGACCGGCGTGCCGACGATCGGCACCTTGCCGATGCGGCGCGACCATGGCCTGCCCGACGAAGACGGTGTGTTCGACCATGCGCCCACCGCCGCACCGGCCGGCGCGGCCGAGCCGCGCGTGGTCGCGATCGTGGCCTACCCGCATGTCAGCAACCTCGACGAGTTCCAGCCGCTGCGCCAGGTGCCTGGCCTGCGCGTGGTCTTTGCGCGCAGCGTGGCCGATCTGCACGGTGCGCACTGGATCGTGCTGCCGGGCTCCAAGCAGGTCAGCAGTGACCTGACCTGGTTGCGCCGCCAGGGGCTGGACCGCATGGTGCGGCTGCATGCTGCTTCCGGCCGTCCGCTGCTGGGCGTGTGCGGTGGTTTGCAGATGCTGGGCCAGTCGTTGACCGACCCGGCCGGTGTCGATGGCGAGGCCGGCAACTGGCCCGGCCTCGGCCTGCTGCCGCTGTCCACCCACTATGAAGCGCCGAAGCAGGTCGAACRCACGCGGGCACGTTTCGAAGCCCCTGGCGGCCATTGGGCGCCGCTCGGCGGTGTCACGCTGTCGGGCTACCAGATCCGCCACGGCGTGACGCAGCCGGTGGGTGACACCATCGGCCACGCGGTACTGCACGATACCGACGGCCGCACGCTGGCCTGGCAGGCCGGGCCGGTGCTGGGCACCGCGTTGCACGGCCTGTTCGAATCGGCCGGGGTGGTGCGCGCGTTGTTCGGCGCCCAGGTGCGCAGCCTGGACGACAGTTTCGATGCGCTGGCCGACATGGTCGAAGCCCACTTCGCGCCGGGCGCCTTGCAGCAGTTGCTGAGTTCTGTTTGAGCCGTTGATCCGGCCTCTTGAGTAGTTGACCTGATGACACTGTCCACCGGCCCGAGCACAGGCCCCCAACGCATCGTCTGCCTGACCGAAGAGACGACAGAGTGGTTGTACCTGCTGGGCGAAGAGCAGCGCATCGTCGGCATCTCGGGCTACACCGTGCGGCCGCGCCGCGCGCGTGAAGAGAAGCCCCGCGTGTCGGCCTTTCTCGACGGCAAGATCGACAAGATCGTCGCGCTCGAGCCCGACCTGGTGATCGGCTTTTCGGACATGCAGGCGGCGCTGGCCGACAAGCTGATTCGCGCCGGCCTGAATGTCTTCATCACCAACCAGCGCAGCGTGGCCGAGATCCTGGGCACGATGCGGCTGGTGGCCGGTCTCGTCGGTGCGCATGCCAAGGCCGAGGCCTGGATCGCTGACTGGCAACAGCGCACCGATGCACTCGCCGCCGTGGCGCAGGGCTGGCCACGCCGGCCGCGCGTGTATTTCGAGGAATGGGACGAGCCGAAGATCAGCGCGATCCAGTGGGTGTCCGAGCTGATCGGCCTGGCCGGCGGCGACGATGTCTTTCCCGAGCTGGGGCAGCAACGCATGGGCCGCGACCGCGTGGTCGCCGATGCGCTGGAGCCGGCGCGCCGCGCACCCGACGTGATCGTCGGCTCGTGGTGCGGCAAGAAATTCCGCCCCGAGCATGTGGCCGCACGCGAGGGCTGGCAAGACGTGCCGGCGGTGCGCGACGGCCGGCTGCACGAGATCAAGTCCTGCGACATCCTGCAGCCCGGCCCGGCCGCGCTGACCGATGGCCTGCAGCAACTGCACCGCTTGTTTGCCGACTGGGSGGCGCAGCCGACCATCAACTCCTGACCCAACGCGAACCACCATGAGCCTGACCTTCGACATCAGCGACATCCATGACGAGACCCTGGCGCGTCGCGTGCAGCACCGCATCGACCGCAAGACCAAGCCGCTGGGCGCGCTGGGCCGGCTCGAAACGCTGGCCTTGCAGCTGGCCCTGGTGCAGGACCGCGAAGACCCGCGCCTGGAGGCGCCGCAGCTGGTGGTGTTTGCCGCCGACCACGGCATCGCGGCGCGCGGCGTGTCGGCCTACCCGAGCGACGTGACCTGGCAGATGGTCGAGAACTTTCTCGCCGGTGGCGCTGCGGTGTCGGTGCTCGCGCGCCAGCATGGCCTGGCGCTGACAGTGGTCGACAGCGGCGTGCGGCACGACTTTGCGCCGCGCGCCGGCCTGGTCGTGGCCAAGGTCGCCCAAGGCTCGGCCGATTCGAGCATCGGCCCGGCGATGAGCGCCGCGCAGTGCGAAGAGGCCATGGCCCATGGCGCCGCGCTGGTGCGCGACCTGCCCGGCAACGCGCTGCTGTTGGGTGAGATGGGCATTGGCAACACCTCGGCGGCAAGCCTGCTGATGGCCCGTCTGACCGGCCAGCCGCTGGCCGATTGCGTGGGCCGCGGCACCGGGTTGGACGACGCCGGCCTGGCGCACAAGCTCGCGGTGCTGGGCCAGGCGCTGGAAGCCAACACCAACGCGCAAGCGCCACTGGAGGCCCTGGCCGCGCTGGGTGGGCTGGAGATCGCGACGATGACCGGCGCGGTGCTGCAGGCCGCCCAGCAGCGCCGGCTGATCGTCGTCGACGGCTTCATCACGACCGCCGCAGTGGCCGTGGCCGCGGCGCTGACGCCGACCGTGCTGCAGCGCTGCGTCTTCGCTCATGCGTCGGCTGAAAGTGGCCATGCGCGCTGGTTGGTGCAATTGGGTGCGTGGCCGCTGTTCGACCTGGGCATGCGTCTGGGCGAAGGCTCGGGCGCGGCGCTGGCCTGGCCGATCGTCGACTCGGCCTGTCGCTTGCTGGCCGAGATGGCGAGCTTCGAGACCGCCGGCGTCAGCGACCGCGACGGCGCGGCCTGATCACCAAGCCGGGCAGCGTGGCATGACACCCGCATCTGTCGGCCCTGTGGCAACCCTGCGTGATCAGCTGCAGCACCAGCTGCGGCTGGTCTTCGTGGCGCTGCAGTTCCTGACGCGGGTGCCGGCGCCGCGCTGGGTCGGCTACCAGCCGCAATGGCTCAACCAGTCGGCACGCCACTTCACGCTGGTCGGCGGCCTGGTCGGCGCCTTCAGCGCGGCCGTCTTGTGGGGCGCGTCGCTGTGGTGGCCCACCATGGTCGCGGCGCTGATCGCACTGGCCGTGTCGCTGGTGCTGACTGGCGCCTTCCACGAAGACGGCCTGGCCGACAGCTTCGACGCACTCGGCGGTGCCGTGCCACGCGAGCGCGCGTTGCAGATCATGAAGGACTCGCGCATCGGCAGCTACGGTGCTGCCGCGCTGGCGCTGGCACTGGTCGGCCGCGCAGTGCTGTGGGCCGCGCTGTGTGCGCGCGGTCCAGCGTTGGCTGCAGCGGCGCTGCTGCTCTCGGCCGCTTGGGGGCGCAGCGCGGCGGTGGTGTTGATGGCGTGGCTCCCATACGCCGGCGATGCCGAACACGCCAAGGCCAAGCCACTGGCGCAATCGGTGGGCCGCGTCGAGCTGGGCTGGGCCCTGGGCTGGTCGCTGGCCGCAGCGGCCCTGGCCAGCATCGCATGGCCCGCTGGCCGGTTGGCGGCGTCGCTGGTTGCGACCGTGCTGGTGATCGTTGCGATGCAGCGTTGGCTGACGCGCCGCCTGGGCGGCTACACCGGCGACACGCTCGGCGCCACCGAACAACTGACCGAGCTGGCGGTGCTGCTGGCGCTGGCCGCCCGCGTCGGCACTTCGTGACGCTGGCGGCCGAAGCGCAGGCGCCGGTCTACGCCTGGCGCCACCCGCGTCCGCGCGGCGCCGAAGGCCGCTGCATCGGTGCCCGTACCGATTTACTGGTCGACCCGCGTCGCGCCAAGCGATTGGCGCATCGCATCCGTCGCCTCGCCCGTTTGAACGGGCTGCCGCATCTCGTTGTCACTTCGCCGTTGCAGCGCTGCGCTGCGGTTGGCCGTTGGCTCAAACGCTGGGGCTGGACGCACCGCATCGACGCAGACCTGATCGAAGTCGATTTCGGTGCGTGGGATGGCCAACACTGGCCGGCGATCGCCATCGCCGAGATCGATGCCTGGTGCGCAGATTTCCATCGTTATGCACCGGGTGGGGGAGAGCCGCTCACAAGGCTGCTGCAACGCGCCGCCGCCTGGCAACCGACTGGCGCACGACTCGTCGTCACCCATGGCGGCTGGCTGCTGGCCCGCCGCTGGCAACAAGATCACCCTGGCCGTGAACCGAGCGCGGCCGACTGGCCGCCAGCGCCTCGCTATGGCGAGTGCGTGGCGTTGAACCCGGGCCGTCCAATGACTACAGATAGCGCTCCGGCCGGGCTTTGAACTTGGCCAGATGCTCGGGCATACAGAAGTAGAACGTGCGGCCGTGGTGGGTTGCGGTCGGCGCATCTCGGCCGACATCCATCTCGCAGATCTGGCAGAACGGATGCAGGGCTGTTGCCACGCGCCGCTTGGCATACGCCGCGTTGGCCTCGGGGTGCAGCCAGCCTGTGCTCTGGTACTCCAGGTGGTTCGCGGTTTGCATCGCTGCTTCGCGGCCGAGGTAGCGCTCGACCACGTGCAAGGCCAGGTCGATGCCCGAGGACAAGCCCCCCGAGCTGGCCAGTCGGCCGAGGTCGACATAGCGCACGCCGCGGATCAGCGTGATGTTGTCAAAGGTGTCGACGAAATCGGCGTACGACTCATGGTGGGTGGTCGCTG
>NZ_JBFUGE010000271.1:0-8090 GCF_056403075.1 Ideonella sp. P3_A4
ACACAGGCCAGCGCGAGGCGGTGGCCTTCGATTGGCATGAACTCTGGCAGGCGACCTTGCGGTTCGAGAGCCGCGCGCCCCTGGATCTGCGCCCCTACCAGAACGGCACCCTGGAGTTCGACCTGGACGTGACCGACCTTGCCAAGGGCGGCGTGCGGGTCAAGATGGGCTGCGGCAGCGGCTGCGAACGGGCTGTGAACCTCATCGATGTGGCGCGCGCCTGGGCGAGCAAGGGTTGGCAGCACGTCGCCTTGTCGATGAGCTGCTTTGCCCGGGACGGCGCCGACTTCTCCAAGGTGAGCCTGCCCTTCTCGCTCGATGCCACTGGCACTGGCCGCGTCAGCGTGGCCAACGTGCGGATCGTCCGTGGCGTGCGCCCCAGCCTGCCCTGCCCCGACTACCGAACCGAGTCGGTCACACCCGCGATGCAGGACGAGTCGTGGGCCGTCGAGTGGTGGATGCCGCGCCACCAGCAGAAGCTGGAAGAAAAGCGCAAGCTCGTCGCCGACGGGACGCCGCCAGAAGTCGTGTTCATCGGCGACTCCATCACCCAGGGCTGGGAGAAGGAAGGCCGCGAGGTCTGGCTGCAACACTACACGCCGCTGCACGCACTGGCGCTCGGCTTCGGCGGCGATCGCACCGAGAACGTGCTGTGGCGGTTGCAGAACGGCGAGATCGACGGCATCGCACCCAAGGTGGCCGTGCTGATGATCGGCACCAACAACACCGGCCACCGTGCCGAGGCCCCAGAGACCACCGCCGCCGGCATCAAGCGCCTGATCGAGGAGATCCGTCGGCGGTCGCCGCGGACCAAGGTGCTGCTGCTGGCGATCTTCCCGCGCGGCGAAAAACCCGACGACTTCCTGCGCGGCATCAACAACCGCGTGAACAAACTCATCGCCGGCTACGCCGACGGGCGCCGCGTGCACTTCCTCGACATCAATGCCGAACTGATGAACCTGGACGGCACGCTGTCCAAGGACATCCTGTTCGACATGCTGCATTTGAGCGACAAGGGCTACGCCATCTGGCAGCGCGCGATGCACCCCACCTTGCAACGGCTCTTGAACAATCCCTGAACGACCACGCAGCTCCGCCCAGCCGAACGACTGGTCCGAGTTGAGGCTCGGCATGGGGTGCTGGGGTACCGGCGACTAATTTTGAGACACATGCCCCGATTCCTAAACCGTCAGAGCGCGCAGGAGACCGTGCGCCGGGCATTCAAACCAGAGAGGTAGACCATGAAGCATGTCTTTTCATTGGCGTTGCTGCTCGCGCTGTCGACCACGGCGACGCACGTGCAGGCCGAGAGTTGCGGCGGCGGCGGCGGTGCCACCGTTTGCCTTACGGCCACCGGCAGCAACAACAACGTCACCTTGAACTGGACGGTTTCGGGCCAGATCAGCAAGGTCCAGGTGTACCGCGACATCGACAGCAGCCCCGCTGGGCGCATACGCATCGCGCAGCTCAGCGGCGGCGGCGTCACGAACTACGTCGACACCACCGCCGCCTCGGGCACGACGTACTGGTACTGGATCAAGTTCAACGCCGGCAACGCCCCCCACAACTCCAACGCTGCCGACGCGACGCGCGTGTTCGTGACGAGCCTGGGTGGCGGCGGCACGCCCGACAAGCGGGGGCCCATGCGCAACATGACGAGCCTGCAGCTGTCGCCAGCAATGGCTCCGGGCTGGAACCTCGGCAACTCGTTGGAGGCCATCGGCGGTGAGACGAACTGGGGCAACCCGGCCACCACGCAGGCCATGATGAACGCCGTCAAGGCCGCAGGCTTCAACTCGGTGCGCATCCCGCTGTCGTGGAAGCAGTACGCCGATTCGAACGACAACCTCCGGGCCGACTGGCTGGCACGCGTGACCGAGGTGGTGAACTACGCCCACAACGCCGGCCTGTACACCCTGATCAACATCCACTGGGACGGCGGCTGGATGCAGCCCAACTATGCGCACCAGGCCTCGGCCAACGCCCGCATCAAGAAGTTCTGGAAGCAGATCGCGAACCACTTCAGGAACTACGACGACACCCTGCTGTTCGCCGCCCTCAACGAGGTGATGGTCGACGGCGACTACGGTACGCCGCCGCCCGAGTACTACACGGTCCACAACGGCTTCAACCAGACCTTCGTGGACACGGTGCGCGGCACGGGTGGCAACAACGCCGTGCGCCACCTGATCGTCCAGGGCTACAACACCAACATCGACCACACCTACAACTTCTTCGCCGTGCCGATCGACAGCGCCGCCAACCGGCTGATGCTGGAGGTGCACTACTACGACCCGTTCAACTTCACGCTCAATACCGCCAACGACAACATCTGGCAGTGGGGCAGCATCGCCACCAGCCCGCCCAACACCGAGACCTGGGCCAATGAGGGCTACGTCGACGCACAGTTCGACAAGCTGAAGCAGCGCTTCACCGATGGCAAGGGCATTCCGATCGTGATGGGCGAATACGCCGCGGTCGCACGTCTGAACGTCGACCCCAGCCAGAAATATCGCACCTACTGGGACGAGTACATCACCCGCTCTGCCCGCGCACGCGGCGTCGTGCCCATGTACTGGGACAACGGCTACCTCTCGGACCACCAGATGGGGTTGTTCAACCGCTCCGCCGCCACCCAGGGCTACCCCAGCCTGATCAGCACAATCGTCAACGCACGATGACCGCACGTCGCGGCTTCCTTGCCAGCACGGCCGTGGCGCCATTGCTGGCCGCCATGGTGCCCGGCGTGTTGGCCGGCGAAGCAGCTGCCCCAGGTGCGCGGGCACGGCCCTTCGCGCTGTCCAGCGTGCGGCTGCTGCCCGGCCCTTTCCAGACAGCGCAGGCGCTCGACCAACGCTACCTGCTCTCGCTCAGCACCGACCGGCTGCTCCATGGTTTTCGCGTCAACGCAGGGCTGGCGCCAAAGGCCGCCCGCTACGGCGGCTGGGAATCGGAAGATCTTTGCCCAGGCCACAC
Organism: Ideonella sp. P3_A4; assembly: GCF_056403075.1. Classification (NCBI taxonomy): domain Bacteria; kingdom Pseudomonadati; phylum Pseudomonadota; class Betaproteobacteria; order Burkholderiales; family Sphaerotilaceae; genus Ideonella; species Ideonella sp. P3_A4. The sequence goes on from NZ_JBFUGE010000271.1 coordinate 2,977, forward strand.
GCTCGGCCACTACCTGAGCGCCTGCTCGATGATGTGGGCGTCCTCAGGCCAAGAAGCCTTCCAGCCGCGCGTCAACCACGTGGTCGACGAACTTCACGCATGCCAGCAGGCGGCCGGCAGCGGCCTGGTGTGCGCCTTCCCCGACGGTGAGGCGCAGCTGCGCAATGCCGTGGCCGGGCGGGCGGTCACGGGTGTGCCTTGGTACACCATGCACAAGATCATGGCCGGCCTGTGCGATGCCCATGTGCATGCCGCGAACCCCCGCGCGCTGGCCGTGCTGGTCCGCCTGGCGGACTGGATGGTGGAAGCGACGCAGGCCAGCGGCGAAGAGCGCTTCCAGCAGATGCTGAACGTGGAGCACGGTGGCATGAACGAGGTGCTGGCCAATCTGCATGCGCTGACCGGCGATGCGCGCCATCTGCGCCTGGCCCTGCGCTTCAACCACCAGGCCGTGCTCGACCCCCTGGCCGAGGGCCGCGACGCTCTTGACGGGCTGCACTCGAACACGCAGATCCCGAAGGTGGTCGGTTTCGCCCGCCTGGCGGAGACAACCGGCGAAGAACGCTACGCAAAGGCTGCCCGCTACTTCTGGGGCACGGTCGTGCATCGCCGCTCGTTCGCCACCGGCGGCAATGGCGACGGTGAGCACTTCTTCCCACCCGCCGATGCGGCCCAGCATCTTGCCTCGGCGAAGACGATGGAGACCTGCTGCACCTACAACATGCTGCGGCTGACGCGGGCGCTGTTCACTGCCGAGCCCTCGGTGGCCTACGCGGACTACCACGAGCGCGCGCTGTTCAACGGCATCCTCGCTTCGCAGGACCCGGACTCGGGCATGGTCACCTACTTCCAGTCCACGCGCYCCGGCTATCCAAAGCTCTATGGCACACCTGAGCGCTCGTTCTGGTGCTGTACCGGAACCGGCATGGAGAACTTCGCCAAGCTGGGCGATTCGATCTACTTTCGCGACGCGAACGACGCCGACGGCGCGGGCGCGCATGAGTCAACGAAGGGCCGCTCCCGAGTGACTCATCCCCCTCGGGGGGCGGACGACGCTACGCGTCGGCCTGGGGGCACGCTCTACGTCAACCAGTTCATCGCCTCCACGCTCGACTGGGCCGACAAGCAGGTGCGCCTGCGTCAGACGACGGCCTTCCCCGATGAGGCGAACACGCGCCTGTCCATCCAGGTCGCACGACCGACGCGCTTTGCGCTGCGCCTGCGCCACCCTGCGTGGTGCCCGCATCTGACGGTGCAGCTGAACGGCCGACCGCTCACCGAAAGCCATGAGCCTGGCCGCTACGTGGAGCTGGACCGCGTCTGGCACGAAGGCGACGTAATCGACGTGGCCTTTCCCATGCGGCTGCATCTGCAGCCGCTGCCCGGTGCCAGCGACATCGCGGCCGTCATGGTCGGCCCGATCGTGCTGGCTGCACGCATGGGCCGCGAAGGGATGCAGCCGGGCGACGACATCGTCGCCGGCCAGTATGCGTACGGCGAGGTGCTGAAGACCGAGGCAGCCTTGCCGCATCTCGCGCTGGGCGGCGGCGCGTTGGAAGACGCCGTCCGGCCCGGCGATGCGCCGCTCTCGTTTCGCGCCCGGACCGGCACACCCGCGGGCGGGATCGAACTCGTTCCTTTCCACCGAATCGCGCACGAGCGCTACAGCCTGTACTGCCGGCTGACCTGAACATCAGCCCAACGCCCGAGACGCCCTCAGCGTCGCATCCGACAACGCGAAAGAACATGCAAGCCAAACACCGACTCCCGGGCGCCGACTGGTCGCGCCGCTCGTTCCTGCACGCTGCTGCCGCTTCGGCCGGCACCGGTGGCCTGAGCCTCGCCCACGCCGCGCCCGCGCCCTTCGTACCGACCTGGGATTCACTGGTCGACGGCTACCGCACGCCCGACTGGTTCCGCGACGCCAAGTTCGGCATCTGGGCCCACTGGAGCGCGCAGTGCGTACCCGAAATGGGCGACTGGTACGCCCGCAACATGTATTTGCAGGGCAACTGGCAGTACGACCACCACGTGCAGACCTATGGGCACCCCACCAAGGTCGGCTTCATGGAGATGCAGAACCGCTGGAAGGCGGAGAACTGGGAACCCGAAGCCTTGATGGATCTGTACGCGAAGGCCGGCGCGAAGTACTTCGTCTCGCTCGCCAACCACCACGACAACTTCGATGCCTACGATTCCAAGTACCACGCCTGGAACTCGGTGCGCGTCGGCCCCAAGCGCGACATCGTCGGCACCTGGGCCAAGGCGGCGCGTGCGCGCGGCCTGCGCTTCGGCGTCAGCAACCACTCGGCGCATGCCTGGCACTGGCAACAGGCCGCCTACGGCTACGACCCCGAAGGGCCGCTGGCCGGCCAGCGCTACGACGCTTTCCGGCTGACCAAGGCCGACGGCCGCGGCACCTGGTGGGACGGCCTCGATCCGCAGGACCTCTACACGGGGCGCAACATGGTGATGCCCGACGGCATCACCACCGTGCGCACCGCCAACGAATGGCATGAGCACAACGACCGCGTCTGGGACGAGAAGGCCCCGCCGCACAACCCGGCGTTCACGCGCCGATGGTTCCTGCGCTGCCGCGACCTGATCGACAGCTACAGGCCCGACCTCGTCTACTTCGACAACTCTCGCCTGCCGCTCGGCCAGGCCGGCCTGGACATCGCTGCGCACTACTACAACGCCAGCATGGCATGGCATGGCGGCAAGCTGGAGGCCGTCATCAACGCCAAGGAGATCCCGCCCGAGTGGCGTGCCGGGCTGGTCGAGGATGTCGAGCGGGGCCAGCGCGCCGGCATCGAGCCGCTGCCCTGGCAAACCGACACCTGCATCGGTGACTGGCACTACAACCGCGGCGTCTTCGACAGCCACCACTACAAGTCGGCGGCCAGCGTGATCCACCGCCTGGTGGACATCGTCTCCAAGAACGGCAACCTGCTGCTGTCCATCCCGCTGCGCGGCGACGGCACGATCGATTCGGACGAACGCAAGATCCTGGAAGCGCTGGGCGAATGGATGGGCCGCAACGGCGAAGCCATCCATGGCACCCGCCCCTGGCGCACGTTCGGCGAAGGGCCGACGCAGGTCGGCGGCGGTATGTTCAGCGAAGGCCAGGTCAAGGAGTTCACCGCCGAGGACATCCGCTTCACCACCAAGGCGGGTGTGCTGTACGCGATCGGGCTGGCCTGGCCGAAGAGCGGCGTCATGCGCATCGCCGCGCTGGCGCAGGATTCCGGGCTGATGCCGGGCGTGATCGAGCGCGTCGAAGCATTGGGCTCCACCGACAGCCTGGCGTTCACACGCAGCCGCAAGGGGCTGGAGGTCAGGCTGCCCGAAGGGCTGGCCGGCTCGCCGGCCGTGGCGCTGAAGATCCGCGGCGCGGGGGTGGCATGAAGACCACCCACCACCTCGCCACGGCCATCCTGGCTCTGGCCGCATCGGGCTGCCATGCGGCAGACGCCGTCATCGCATCGCCCGACGGCCGCGTCGCCATCCGCATCTCCGGCGACGGCAGCCAATTCAGCGTCAGCCGCCGTGGTGAAGCCGTCATCGCCGCCTCGCCCCTGGGGCTGGACCTGGACGGCCAACCCGCCCTCGGCCCGTTGACGCTGGAGTCGCGCCAGGACGTGGCCGAGGACCGCGTCATTCCCCTCGTCGCCACGAAGGCGGCCACAGCCCGCGTCCACTATCGCGGGGCGACGTTGGCCTTTCGCGAAGCGGGGAGCGGACGCCGCCTCTTCATCGATGCACGCGCCTACGACGACGGTGTCGCCTTCCGCTACCGCCTCGAAGACACTGGCCCGGTGCAGCTTCGCGGCGAACGCACGGCCTTCGTGCCGGCCGGCGACCCGTCCTGCCTCGTCACGCCGCTCGACGGCGGGCACGAAGCGCAGTTCGAACGCCTGAAGATCTCGCAGCTCAAGCCGGACGCCGCCTATGACGTGCCTGTGGTCTGCGCCACGCCCTCGGGCCGTACCCACTACGCCATCACCCAGGCCCATCTGCAGGGCTACACCGGCGCCTCGCTGCGACGCGAGGGCGACGCACTGCGCCTGCACCTGTCGGGCGTGCCGGGACGCCCCGGCCCGGCCTTCGTCTCGGCCGGCGGGCTGACGACCGCCTGGCGCGCCGTCATGCTGGCCGACCGCGCAGGCGACCTGATTCCCTCCCAGCTCATCGGCAACCTCAACCCGCCGCCCCAGGGTGATTTCAGCTGGGTCAAGCCCGGCAAGGCGGCGTGGGACTGGTGGTCGGGGCCGCTGGAAGGCGTGAAGCCCGACGTGGCGGCCTACAAGCGTTTCATCGACTTCGCGGCCGAGTCCGGCTTCCCCTACCACCTGATGGACGCCGGCTGGGCGTGGGGCACCGGCCCCTGTTGCGATGCCCTCCCCACCACCGACATCGCCCGCGCGGCTGAGGGCATCGACATGCCGGCGCTGGCGCGCTATGCGGCCGACAAGGGCGTGGGGCTGCTGCTGTGGGTGCACTGGCAGCACCTGGCGCCACGCATGGACGAGGTGCTCGACACCTACGCACGCTGGGGCATCAAGGGCATCAAGGTCGACTTCATGAACCGCGATGACCAGGAGATGGTGGCCTTCTACCAGCGCGTCGCCGAGGCGACCGCCAAACGCCATCTGCTGCTGGACTTTCACGGCGCCTACGTGCCGGCCGGCCTGCAACGCAGCTACCCCAACTTCATCACCCAGGAAGGCGTGCTGGGCGCCGAATGGAACAAGATGGACCGGCGCGTCACCCCGCAGCACAACCTGATGCTGCCGTACACGCGCATGCTGACGGGGCCGATGGACTACACGCCGGGCGGCTTCCGCAATGCCACGCCGCAGGGCTTCGAGGTCCGCGCTGTGATGCCCCAGACGCAGACGACCCGCGGCCAGGCGCTGGCCATGTACGTGGTCTACGACAGCCCGCTGCAGATGGTCTCCGACGACCCTTCAAACTACCGCGGCGAACCCGGCTTCGACTTCATCAAGCGCGTGCCCACCGCCTGGGACGAGACGCGGTTCCTGGATGGCGAGCCGGGGCGCGACATCGTGCTCGCGCGGCGCTTGGGGCCCAGCTGGTACCTGGGTGCGATG
>NZ_JBFUGE010000272.1:0-8078 GCF_056403075.1 Ideonella sp. P3_A4
GTCGGGCTGTGTTTGATCGCATTGGTCAGCAGCTCGTTGACGGTCAGCGCGATCGGGATCGAATCGGCCTCGGTCAATGCAAAGCGGTGCGGCGCCGGGCCTTCGACGTCATAGCGGATCGCGCGGCCGAACATGCGCTGCACCGACAGCGTGATCGCCTCGATCACGCCACGCACCCGCAAGGGACCGGTCATGCCGACCTGCAGGCCGTGCACCTGCGCAATCGCATGCACCTGGCCGACCGCTTCGTTCAACGCCACCGCCGCCTCGGGGTGGCGCTGCGCGTTTTGCTGCAGCAGCCCGGCCACGCCTTGCAGGTTGTTCTTGATGCGGTGGTGCACTTCCTTGACCAGCATCTCGCGCTGCGCAATGGCGGCTTCGAAGCGGGCCTGCTCGGCCGCACGCTGCTCGGTCACGTCGCTGGCCACCAGCAGCAGATGTTCTTCGCCGCCGTCGCCAGCGTCGCGCAGGGCCACGATGCGCACGTCCCACTCGCGCGCCGGCTCGCCGGTCACGGGGTCGGCGTCTCGGTGCAACTCGCGCCGCACCATTTCGCGGCTGGCTACCGCCTGATGCAGATCGGCCGACAGCGCCGCCGCCTCTGGCTCGGGCAACCACATCGCGGGCGGACGGCCGATGATCTGGACCGCCGGCCGCCGCGCGAACGCCGACAGCATCTGGTTCAGCCGCAGCACCTGCAGGCCGCGGCCGTCGAACAACGCAATCGCCAACGGCGCGGTTTCGATGATGCGCTGCAGGCTGGCCTGCGCCTGCGCGATCTGGTTTTCGGCCTGGCGCCGGCGCTCGATGTCGAGCAGCGCAAAGGTCAGCTGCGCGGCACCCGCTTCACGCCCGGTGACGACCGCGTTGCCGACGACCCAGAACTCGCGGCCATCGCGCGCCACCAGCCTGCATTCGAAGGTCTCGGCCTGGCCTTCGTCGAGCACGTTGAGCCAGTCGGTGCGGCRCAGCGGATGGTTCGGCTCGGCCGAGGCCACCACCGCCATCGGCAGACCCTGGAAGTCGGCCAGCTCGCCGCCGAACATGCGGCGCGCCGAGCGGTTCATCCACTCGATGCCGCGCGGCCCGACGGTGACGATGCCGACCAGCACCGAGTCGAGCACCGCGCGCGTGCTGTCGGTTTGCTGCACCAGCGATTCGCGCGCCCTCACCTGCTCTTGCAGCAACTGCTCGTTGTGGCGGCGCGCGTTTTCTTCGTCGGTGATGTCGAGCGTGACCACGCTCATCGCCGGCCGCCCGGTGCCCAGCTCGGCCGGCTCCACGCGGGTCAGCAGCCAACGGCGCCCGGTGTCCGGGTGGCGCACGGCGTAGCGCACTTCAGCCGCTTCGCGCTGGCGCAGCGCGTGCTGCAACCGGGCGTAGTCGGCCAGTGATTCGGTCTCGACCACATCGCGGCCAATCGACAGCTGCGAGTTCGCGCCGTTGCCGGACGCAGCCGCAGCCAGCGCGCCGCCCGGCGGCGAGGCGGCCGAAGTCCAGCCCTGTTCGGCGTCCCAGGTGGCCACGCCGACACCGGCCGCGCCCATCAAGGCGTTGATGTGAACGGCCGCGCGCGCGGCATCGTCTTGCTGCGTGAGGTCTTCGACCTGCAGCAGCCAGCGGGCCGACGCGCCCAGCACCGGCGCCGGCAAACGCCGCGCCTGGGCCCTCACATGGATGCGCCGGCCGCCGCGGCCTTCGACCCAGGCATCGGTCGCATCGGTTTCGGCGGCCACCGGCATCGCCGGCCATTGGCCTTGCCAGCCCAGCAGTTGCTGCCAGTTCTCGGGCAGCGCCGGCAGGCCGCGGGCATCACCGCCCGCCGGGCTCAGCGCTTGCCAGGCGGCGTTGCTGCGCAGCAACCGGCCACTGGTATCGGCCAGCGCCAGCGAGGCTGGGCTCATCTCGAACAGAGCTTTCAGCTCGGCCGATACCTCGGCACTGTCTTCCAGCGCGGGGCGGATCGACGGTCGGCGGGAAGAGAAGATCGGCGGCATGTGGGCGGGCTGAGCTTCACCCGCAAGGGGTGCTGACGATGAAGAAGGCGCGGCCGAGTGTACGGCGCGCCATGATCGCGTCCTGGCCGCGACCGGCTGCGCCCATGCGTACAAGTTGGCAGACAGCGGCCTGCCCGGCGGTCTTCAGTCGCTGCGCAGCTGGCGCGCTGTGCCCATCGCCTTCAGGGCCGCGCGGTTCACTTCGCCGGCTGCCAGCATCATCGCGTCGGTGCTTTCGCGGATGTCGATCGGCGATTCCATCTCGACCGCAATCGACAGGTCCAGATAGGGCTGGTACGGCCCTTCGCCATCGACCAGCGCCTGCGCAACACGCTCAGGCACCGGCAGTGAAGCGAACAACTGGCCGAAGGTCTGGCCCAGCATGCGGTCGAGCAGCGAGAACACGCCACACAGGAAGATCTCGTTGCGCGTGGTGTCGTCACCGTGGGTGCGGGCCAGTTCTTCCATGAACAGGCCGCGGCGCACCGCCAGGAACATCAGCGGCTTCAGGTCGGGCTCGTCGATCGCGCTGGTCATCAGCAGCGCCAGCCAGCGCTTGAGCCGGCCATAGCCCAGCATCATCAGCGCGTGCGAAAACGAATTGATCTCCACCGACAGGCCGAAGCCCGGCGAGTTGATGTAGCGCATCAGACGGAAGCCCAGCGACGGGTCGCTGCGCAACACGGCTTCGAGCTTGGCTGCCGGCTCCTCGCGCTCGACGCGCTGGATCAGGTCCATCACCACTTGCACGCTGCCGGGCACGCCCTTCTTGGGCTTGCTGCCGTCGGGCACGTCGCCGAGCGGCCAACCCAGCACGGCCTGTGCGCCACGCTTGAAGCTGTCGCCAGCCTCGGCCGGCGTCGAGTTGCCGGACTGAACGAACGGCAGTGTGCGTACGGCCCCGCTGGGCGGTGGCTGATTGGCCAGCCGGCGATCGTCGGCGCGATCGACGATGGCGCACTTGAAGCAGTTCATCAGATCGGTCGGCAGCGGGCTCAGGGGCCGGCCCTTCAGCACCATCGCCAGGCCTTCAGCACTGCGTTGGCGGATGCGCTGGTCCCAGGCCGGATCACTGGCCAGGAAGGCCGGCACCTCGATCATCAGGTGGGCAGGCGTCTTGATGTCCATCAGCGCCAGCAGCCAGGCTTCGCTGGTCAGGTTGAGCGACATCGGGCCGGCTTCAGGGGGCCAGGCGTCGTCCAAGGCTGCCAGCAAGCCGGTCGGGTCGATCGGCGTGGAGTCGCTGGCGGGGTGCACCGTCAGCCGGGTCGACATCGGTGTCCGGCGGGCGTCGAACAGCGCGCCACAGCCGAGGATCACATGGTCAAGAATCGCGTGCGTCCCGGGGGCTGTGCTCATGTGGTTGGCTAAGTCTTGATGTAGTCGAACAGCGACATGCGCTGCATGCTCGAATAGGTCTGCAATGCGGCCTGGTAGCCGGTCTGCTGATTCTGGAAATCAGAAATGGCCTGAACCATGTCGAGGTCTTCTGCGTCGGAGCGCGTGGTTTCACCGAACAGCTTCAGATCATCAAGCCGCCCCGACACGCCGTCAATGCGATTCAGCACCTCGCCAGTCATGCTGCGGGCCGCTTGCAGATGGTCGCTCAGGCTGTCCAGGTCACGCAAGCCATTTTGCACAGACTGTGTGATTTGCGCGGTCGTGCGCAAAGGGGTTTTCAACTCGTTGACCACACGGTCGAGTGCATCGAACACGCTCAGCTCGGGTTCGGCAGGCGCCAACTCGAAGCTGTCGCCATCGGCCGGGTTGCCGCTGACGGTCACGGCCAGGCCGTCGATCTCGATCGCCTGGCCTTCCACATAGGGCACATTGGCCGTGCTGGTGGCCACGCCGTCTTTCAGGATCGAGTAGTTCGTCGTGCCACCGCTGACGGTGAAATTGATGGCGTAGGTCGAGCCGGTGATCTGGTCCGGTGCGGTCACGCGACCGGCATCGATCCACGCCCCGGTGCCGCTGACGGTGCGGGTTTCGAACACCCCGTTACCAGTCGGTGCAGACAGCCACACCTGGCCGCCGTCCAGCGTCAACGGCAAGGGCTCGTCGGAGGCGACGCGAACGGCGCCCCCGGTGCCGACGTAGTCCACGCCACCCGGGCGCTCCAGGAAAGGCGGGCGGCCTGCGCCCTGGCCCGAGAATACATAGCCGCCCGAGCCATCGCTGCGGTTGGCCACGCCCATCAATTGCTTGCGGATCTCGGACAGCTGGTTGGCCACGTCGGCGCGCTCGGCGTCGCTGTAGCTCGCATTGCCGGCCGCAGTGACCAGCTCGCGCGCCTGCTGCATCAACTCGCCCGCATCGGACAAGGCCGATTCGGTCAAGGTCATCGAGTTGCGGCTCGCGTCGACGGCACGCTGCGTTGAGTCGGCGCGCTGCATCAAGGCACGCGCACGCTCGGCGCGGGCGGCGGCCGTCGGGTCGTCGCTGGCATGCATCACGCGCAGACCACTGGTCAGGCGCGCTTGCGCGTCGGTCATTTCGCCCTGGCGGCGCTGCAGGTTCGCCAGCGAGCTGGCGTAGCTGGTCAGGGTGGAGGTGCGCAACATGGTGGTCAGTCCCTTCAGCGTCCGATCTGCAGCATGGTGTCGAACACCGCTTGCGCGACCTGCAGCACTTTGGCTGCGGCTTGGTAGCCCTGCTGATACTGGATCAGCCGGGCTGCTTCTTCATCGAGGTTGACACCGGTCTTCGAGGCCAGCTGTTCGCTGGCCTGGGTCGACGAGGCGGTGGAGATTTCGGACGCCACCCGCGCGCTCTGCACGCGCACGCCGACGTCGGCCATCGTGTCGGCATAGGCATCGGTCACGGTGGCACCGGCCATGTAGTTGCCGTTCGCATCGAGCGTGCGGCCGACGAACTGCTCGTCGGCCAGGTGCGACTGCGCCAGCGCGTTGCCGTTGTTGGTCGCGGGGTACAGGGTCTTGTCGACGGTCACCGTGTCGCCGGTCGCCGGCACGCCGTTCAGTTCGAGCGCAAAGCCGTTCAACTCGATCGGCTCGCCGGCATCCCACTGGCCGGTGCCGCTGCTGGCCAATGCGCCGGTCGTGCGGTCGCGCAGTTCCCAGGTGTAGGCGCCGGTGTCGTCGCTGAAGGTGACGGTGGCGGTCAGGTTCGGGTCGACCGTGCCGTCGGTCATGCGCAACTTGTCGATGGTCGCGGTGCCGGTGTTGTCGACGCCCACATTGGCCTGCACCGGCAGCGCCGCGGCAATACCGTTCGGGTCGTCGAGCAGGCGGTGCATGCCGCTGGCCGCGCGCGCCACCGGCTGCAGCAGGAAACGGTCGGTGCTGGTCGGTGCCGGCGTGCCGATGTGGACGGTGAAGCCGTCGACGGTGTCGCCGTCGGCGATGCTGCGCGTCACGCCATCGGACAAGCGCATCAGCTGGTACTGGCCAGCGTTGTTGGGATCCGCCTGCAGCGAGTAGTCACTGGCCTGGAGCAGGCTGGCGTCGGTGACGTCCAACGACACCGACGAAATCAGCTGGCCGTTGACATCACGCGCATTGGTCGCAGCCGGCAAGGCCTGCGAGGGGCCGACTTCGAAGATGTCGGAGCCGGTGTTGCCATTCAGGTCGATGCCCATCGACTGGGCGTGATTGACCTCGGACGCGAACGCCAGCGCCATCTGGCCGAGCCGGTTGCGCGCATCGACGAGGTCGTCGTTCTGGAAGTGCAGCAACCCGGCCATCGAACCGGAGGTCAGCAGGTCGTCGTTGAGCGCCAGCGACTGGCCGTTGGAGGTGATGGACAAGCCAATGCGCGAGGCGTCCAGGTCGTCCGGCCGCGTCGTCAGCTCGGCTGATTCGCCGCCCAGCACCAACCGGTGGCCGCCAGCGAGAAACACACCCACCGTGCCGTCGGACGCGGGGATTGTCGTCACGTTGACGTACTGGCTGATCTGTTCGATCAACTGGTCGCGCTGGTCCAGCAGGTCGTTGGGCTGCTGGGTCTGGCCGCGGTTGGCGGCGATCTGTTCGTTGATATCGGCCACGCGGGCGGCCAGCGCCGTCACCGTCTGGGCCGAATTCGTCATGTCGCTGCGCACGCCGGCTTGCAGGATGTCGAGCCGGTTCGATGCATTCGAGAAACGGTCGCTGACATCGGCCGCACGCGCCAGGACAGCCTGGCGTGCCGAGTTGTCGCCAGGCGCGTTGGCCAGGTCGACCATCGACGCAAAGAAGTCGCCCATCGAATAGCCCAGGCCCTGGTCGCCGGGCGGGAAGACGTTCTCCAGCTGCGACAGCTGGTTGTAGCGAGCTTCATGGGAAGCGGCCATCGACTTGGCTGCCGCGGCCTGCATCGTCAGGAACTGGTCGTGCGCACGCTTGACGTTGACGACGTTGACGCCCTTGCCGAAGAAGCCGGCACCGGTGAACTGGCCGTTGGCCGTGGCCAGCTCCACTTCCTGGCGCGAGTAGCCTTCGGTGTTCGCATTGGCGATGTTGTGACCGGTGACGTTGAGCGATGCGCTGTTGGCGAACATCGCCCGCATCCCGATCGACATGAGGGTGGAACCAGCCATGAGACGCTCCTGTCAGCGAACGCTTGCGGCGCTCAGGCGGTGGCGCTGCGTTGCAAACGCAGCGTGGTGTTGATGACCTTCGACAGCTTGTCCGCATACGCCGGGTCGGTGGCGTAGCCGGCGCGCTGCAGGCCTTGGGCAAACCCGTGCGCGTTGCCGCGCGAAGCCAGCACCTGCTCGTAGCGCGGGTTGTTCTTCATCAGGTTGGCGTAGTCGGCAAAGCTCTCGGCGTAACTCGAGTAGGCGCGGAACTTCTGCGTCACCTTGTGCGCCTGGCCGTTGATGTACTCGGTGGTCATCACGTCGGCCGTCGGGCCGTTCCAATTCGCGCCGGCCTTGATGCCGAACAGGTTGTGCGCCGGCGTGCCGTCGGCATGGCGAATTTCCTTGCGGCCCCAGCCGGTCTCATGCGCCGCCTGGGCAATCATGAACGACGCAGGGATGCCGCTGGCGGCTTCGGCGTTGGCCGCGGCCGTCTGGTGCTGTTGCACGAAGCCAAGCGCCGCCTTCTGCGGCAACTGCACCTCGGCGTTCGGTTTCAGCGGGTTGACCGGTGTGCGGTTGGCGCTCTCGTTCTTCGGGATCGGGCCGGGGTTCATGCCCATCTGCCGCTCGAGCTGGCGTGCAATCACGTCGGACAGGCCGCCGGGCATGCCCGAGAGCTTGCCGGCCCACTGCGTGTCGAGCATTTCCGAGCCCATCTTGGTGGCCTCGTTCTCGAGCATGCCGGTGGACTGCGCCGACTCGCGCATGTTCTTCAGCAGCTGCTGCATGAACAGCGACTCGAACTGCTTGGCAGCCTCGCGCACGGCCGCCTTCGGGTCTTTGCCGGCCGAGACTTTCAGCGACTCGATGCCGCGCGCGTCACCGTAACCGGTGCGGGCCAGGGCAGCAGGGTTGTTGACGCTCATGGCATACCCCGTCAGATCACTTCCAGCTCAGCTTGCAGCGCACCAGCGGACTTCATCGCCTGCAGGATGGCCAGCAGGTCTTGCGGCGTCGCGCCGAGCGAGTTCRGTGCCTTCACCACATCGGCCAGCTGCGCGCCGGCCGGCAACGCGATGATCGAGCCGCCTTGCTGGGTGATCGAGATGTCGGACTTCTCCTTCACCACCGTCTCGCCGGACGACAAGGCGCCGGGCTGGCTGATGACGGGCGATGAGCTGATGGTGACCGACAGGCTGCCGTGCGCCACTGCGCAAGGTGCCAGCGTGACGGACTGGTTCAACACGATCGAGCCGGTGCGCGGGTTCAGCACGATCTTGGCGGCCGGCTTGGCCAGCTCCAGCGGCAGGTTCTCGATATCYGCCAGGAAGCCGATGCGCGAATCGCTGTCCATCGGTGCACGCACGCGCACCACGCGGCCGTCGATCGCCTGCGCGGTGCCGGCGCCCTTGACGGCATTGATGGCTTGGGCCACCGCGCGGGCGGTGGCGAAGTCGGCCGAGTCCAGGTCGAGCTGGATCGAGTCACCCTGGTTCAGCGGCGTCGGCACCGAGCGCTCGACGGTCGCGCCCTGCGGCACGCGGCCACCGGACAAG
>NZ_JBFUGE010000273.1:0-8038 GCF_056403075.1 Ideonella sp. P3_A4
AAGAAGGCCCAGGCTTCGGCGTTCGTCCGGCGGAACTGCGCCTCGATCTCGGGCGGAAAGTCTTGCGCACGATCAGCGAACGAGTAGCCGCGTTCGTGCTTCTCGCCCCGGGTTTCGAACGCCGCCAGCCCGGCTGGCTGCATGCGGCCTTCGGCCACCAGTTCGGGCACGCGCTTCACATTGACCTGGCTCCAGACGCTGCCGGGCCGGCGCGGCGTGAAGCGGATCGTGTAGCGCTCGTCGTCGATGCGCTTGCGCACGCCGTCGATCCAGCCGACGCACAAGGCCTCGTCGACCGACTGGGGCCAAGTCACGCTGGGCTGGCCGCTGTCGACCTTCCAGTAGCCGAGCAGCAGTTCGGCGGCTTTCGCGTGGTTCTTCTTGAACCAGGCGCGCAGCGCGGCGGGTGTGGCGAAGTACTGTGGTTCAGTCATCGTCAGGCTTTGTCGGGTTCGAGCATCGCGCCGATCTTCAGCACGGTGGCCCAGTTGCGGCTGGTGACTTCGTCGCGCAAGGCCTTGTCGAGCGCCATAGCGGCCTTGCTGGCGAGGATGCCCTCGGTGCACGAGAGGTAGCCAGCGTGGCGGCCGGTGGCAAAGAGGTCGGGCGACCAGTCTTGCGCCGCCAGCTTCTCGACAGCGCCGCGCGCCGTCGCGTTGCGCCACACGGCGACCAGGAACCGCGACGGGTCGGTCATCCGGTCCAGCAGTGAGTTGTCTGTCAGCAACTCGGCCCATTGCGCTGCGTCCAGCACCGTCAACTTGGCGCTGAAGCCGAATGCGCCGGGCAGGGCGGCTTCGATGCGCTTGGCCGCGTCGGCCGCTTTGCCTTTGGGGCCGCGGAAGACCACGTTGCCGCTGTTCAGCAGTGTCTTCACGTCGGTGTAGCCCAGCGATTCGATCAAGGCCTTCAGCTCGGCCATCGGGACCCGTTTGGCCTTGCCGACGTTGATGCCGCGCAGCAGGCCGACGTAGGTGGTGGAAGAAGACTTCATTCGGAGCGGGGCACTGGGTGGCGGTGGGGGAGGGCTCATCGAGTCGGCGAGGGTATCAATGCCGGGTCGCACTGTCATGGTCTTGACGCATCACATAATGCCGACCTTCCCTGCACGACAAGGTGAGCGATGGCGGTGCGAGAGATCCTGAAGATGGGCGACCCGCGTTTGTTGCGCCTGGCGCCGCCGGTCTTGGCTTTCGGCACGCCTGAGCTGCGGGCGCTGGTGCAAGACATGTTCGACACGATGGCCGCGGCCCAAGGCGCCGGGTTGGCCGCGCCACAGATCGGCGTTGATCTGCAATTGGTGATCTTTGGTTTCGATCGCAACGAACGTTATCCAGACGCTCCGGCGGTGCCCAAGACCGTGTTGCTGAACCCAGTGATCACGCCGCTGCCGGAGGCCGACGGCCTGCTGGCCGAGGAAGAGGGCTGGGAAGGTTGCCTGTCGGTGCCTGGTCTGCGCGGCGTCGTGCCCCGGTTCCGGCGAATTCGCTACACCGGGGTGGACGAGTTGGGCCGACCGATCGAGCGCGAAGCTGAGGGTTTTCACGCACGGGTGGTGCAACACGAGTGCGACCATCTGATCGGCAGGCTGTACCCGACCCGCATGCGAGACCTGACGCGGCTGGGGTTTACCAGCGTCCTTTTCCCTGATCTCGACCCGGCCAGCGACGACTGAACCCGTGCCAGTTACAAGCCAGCAACACTGTGACGTCAGCCGAATCGACCCGCCCTGCGTTGTGGATTCGGAAGAGTCTGGAGATAGACACATGAACATCTGGAAACATCGCTTGGCCTTCGCCGCTCGCGGGCTGGCGGCGGCGTTGGTGGCCGGTGGCCTCGGTTTGGCAGCGATGGCGGCCCATGCCGAAGACGATCCGCCTGGGCGCGTCGGCCGGCTGGCTGACATGAAGGGCCAAGTCTGGCTGCTGGAGGCCGGCCAAGGCGAGTGGCAGGCGGCCACCAACAACCGGCCGATCACCACCGCAGACCGCGTGGCGACCGACCGCGACGCGCGCGTCGAGCTGCAGATCGGCTCGACCATCGTCCGGCTTGACCAGGGCAGCGACCTGGAAGTCAACCGCCTGGACGACGACCGCATCGAGCTGACCCTGCACGACGGCGCCGCCGCCGTGCGCGTGCGCTCGCCGGAAGTGGCGCGCGAACTGCAGATCACCACCGCCGAAGGGCGCTTCCAGCCGCGCACGGCGGGTTTGTACCGGATCGACCACGGCGAGCGCGGCAGCATGGCCGGCACCACCCAGGGCGAGATGGATTTCGAATCCAACGACAGCCAGTTGTCGCTGCGCCCCGGCCAGCGCGCCGAGCTGTGGCTGGATCCGGCCGACAAACGCACCCACTACAACTGGTCGACTCCGGCCAACGACGATTTCGAGCAATGGGTGCGCAGCGATGATTCGCGCGACGAGCGTTATGCCGCTCAGCGCCCGGTTTCGCCTGAAATGACTGGCGCCGAAGACCTGGACCGCAGCGGCCAATGGGGCCAGCACCCGGAATATGGCTCGGTCTGGTACCCGACCACGGTCGAAGCCGGCTGGGCGCCGTACCGCTATGGCCACTGGGCCTGGGTTCGCCCGTGGGGCTGGACTTGGGTTGACAACGCGTCCTGGGGCTTTGCGCCTTTCCACTATGGCCGGTGGGTGAACTGGGGTGGCCGCTGGTGCTGGGCACCGGGCACCTATGTGCGCCGTCCGGTCTATGCCCCGGCGATGGTGGCCTGGGTCGGGGGCGCGAATCTGAGCGTGTCGGTCCACATCGGTGGCGGCCAGCCGGTGGGTTGGGTGCCTTTGGCGCCGCGTGAGCAGTACTACCCGACCTACCGCTATTCGCCGACGTACATCAAGCAGGTCAACATCACCCACGTGACGGTAATCAACCAAGTTCGCCCGGTGCGGCCGATCATGTACCGCAACACCGGTGTCGCCGGTGGCGTGACGGTGGTGTCGTCCGACGTGCTGACGCGCCGCCAGGCGGTCAATGCGGCTGTCCGGCCCGCCGATGCCGACGTGGTGAAGGCCATGCACAACCCGCGCGGCGGCGGTGTGATGCAGGTGGCCCCGCCGACACCGGCCAACGCCTCGCTGGCACCGCGCCAGGTGGTCCAGGCGGGCCGCCGCGACCGTGATCAGACACCGCCGCCGCCGCGTGGCGTGACACCGGCGATGCGTGAAGCGCAGGCCGATGGCAAGGACATAGGCGGCCGTGGACAGGGCAACCGCCCGGACGGCGCGGGCAACCGCCCCAGCAACGAGGGCAACGCCGCCCAAGTGGCGCGTCCCGGGGCGCCTTCGGTGGCTCGTCCGCAAGGCGCCGGGCGTGACGACGACCATTCGCCCAATGGCAACGGCCCTTCGGCGGCGAACCGCCCGTCCGCCGGCCAGCCGGACAACGTTCGCCCGCATGTGGCACGCCCCCCGATGACGGGTGGGCCGACCAATACGCCGAACGTGCAGCGCGAACCGGGGCAGGTGCTCCCGCAGGCGCGGCGTGAGAACGACTCGCCGGTCCAGCCGCAACGCGAGCAGCGTGACCCACGTGAGCGTCGCGACGTGCCGGGCTTCCAGAACCCGCGCGAACGCGACCAGCGCGACACGCGCGAGGTGCCGGGCTTCCAGCAGCACCAGCAGCAACGCGAGCAACGGGAAGCGCCCCGCGCGGTGCAGCCGGCGCCGCAGCCAGTGCCCGCACCGCGGGCTGAGCCGCAGCGTGAAGAGCGTCAGCTGCAGCAGGAACGCCAGGAGCGCAAGCGGGAACGCGAGCGCGAACGTGATCACAAGGACGGTCAGCGCGAATCTCGTCGCGATGGTCCGAACTCGCTGAACTGAAAAGAGTCGAACCTGCGGCCGCGTGCCGCCATTGCAGCCGCGCTGAGCACGGGAATCGTCCCGATCAGCGCGGTGCCCACGTGAGGGCACAATCGTTTCACGCCCAGCCGTCGCGGCATCGAGCAATCGGTGCCGCGACGTTCTTTATTCGGCTGCATTGAATATCGACCCCGTCGCGCGTGTCGCGGCTTTTCATCCGGCTTCCCATCCGATGCCCAACATGTTCGAACCGATTTCGCGCGCGCGCGCCGGTCTGGCGCTTTCATCGAGCAGTCTGCTGCTGAGCCTGGTGGCCTGTTCGACGGTGCCCCCCGCTGCGGCCCCGGCGCCCGCGCCGGCTGCGCCCGCCGAGGTGGCACCAGCCAATACCGGCTCGTCGATCCCGGGTGCGCCGATCGCCGCACCTTCGGCCCCCAAGCCCGGGGCCGCGGCGAGCGCGCCGCCGCCGGCGGGGGCACCGCCGGCCTTTGCCACGGTGATCAAGGACGCCAAACGCATCGACGGCCTGCTGCCGCTGTGGCAAAAGGACGAGAAGGTCTGGTTCGAGCTGAAACCCGACGACTTCAACAAGCCGCTGTTCCTGTCGCCCAAGCTCTCGCACGGCATCGGCGAGCAGGCCATCTTCGGCGGCAGCATGCTGGGCCTGCAATACGGCGGCCGGCCGCAGATCGTCGAGTTCCGCCGCGTCCACAACCAGGTGATGCTGGTGGCACGCAACGAGCGCTACATGGCGCCCGCAGGCTCGTCCGAAGCGCGCTCGGTGGCCAATGCGTTCTCCGACAGCTTGCTGGGCAGCGCACCGGTGGCCAGCCTGCCGCAGGCCGAGACCAAAGCCATCCTGGTCGAGGCCAACCCGATCTTCGTGGCTGACCTGATGGGCCTGGGCATCAACCTGCAGCGCACCTACCGCCAGAACTACGGCTTCGACGCCCGCAACTCGGCCTTCACCCAGGTGCGCAGCGAGCCCGATGTGGTCACGCTCGAGCTGAACCTGCACTTCAGCACGGGCAGTCTGTCCAGCGCGGTGCCGGGCGCGCCCGCCGGGGCGCCGGTGCCCATCCTGCCGAACACGTTGCCCGATCCGCGCAGCATGTTCCTGGGGCTGCACTATTCGCTCGCCGCCTTGCCGGCGCAGCCGATGACGCCGCGTCGCGCCGATCAGCGCATCGGCTACTTCACCACCACGGTGCTGGACTTCGGCAACGACACGGTGCGCACGCCGAACCGCCACTACGTGCGCCGCTGGCGCCTGGAGAAGAAAGACCCGACCGCAGCGCAGTCGGAACCGGTCAAGCCCATCACCTTCTGGCTCGACCGCGATGTGCCCGCGCGCTACCGCGACTCGATCACCCGCGGGGTGTTGGCCTGGAACGCCGCTTTCGAGCGCATCGGCTTCAAGAACGCGCTGGTCGTGCAGCAGCAGCCGGACGACGCCAAGTTCGACACGCTGGACATGCGCTACGCGTCGATCCGTTGGATGACCAATGCCGACCCGGCCTTTGGCGCGATCGGCCCGAGCCACATCGACCCGCGCACCGGCGAAATCCTGGACGCCGACATCGGCATTGAAAGCCTGTCATCGCGCAATCGGCGCAGCGAGCGGGCCCAGCTGCTGGCCGGCCGCCCGTTGGCCGATGCCGCTTCGCTGCTGCAGGCCGATGGTGAGGCCCACCTGGCCGAGCTGATGCACTATGGCGAGGGGGCAGTGCAATGCCAGCATGGCGCGATGGCGGCTGAGCAACTGGCCTACGCGTTGGACGTGATGGAGGCGCGCGGCGAAATCGACCCCGCCAGCCCCGAGGCCGATGCCTTCGTGCAGGCCTACCTGTTCGACGTGACGATGCACGAGGTGGGCCACACGCTGGGCCTGCGGCACAACTTCCGCTCGTCGCGCATCTACAGCGACAAGCAACTGTCCGACCCTGAGTTCACGCGCAGCCACAGCCTGGCCGGCTCGGTGATGGAATACGCGCCGGTCAACCTGGGCGGCCCGGGTCAGCCGACGCCGGAGCCGTTCCAGACCGCCTTGGGCCCGTACGACTACTGGGCGATCGAGTACGCCTACAAGCCCTTTGCCGACGGCGCCACGGCAGCCGAACAGGATGCCGAGCTGCAGCGCATCGCGGCACGCTCGTCGGAGCCGTTGCTGGCCTATGGCACCGACGAAGACAACCTGCTCGGTCTGGACCCGGAGTCGTTGGTCTTCGACCTCGGCGACGACCCGCTGGCGTTTGCCAAGAAACGCATCGCCATTGCGCGTGATCTCTTCGAGCGCCAGGAAAACCGGCCGCTGAAGTCGACCGAGGACTACACCGTGCTGCGTCGCGCGCTCGGCTACGCGCTGCGCGACGCCACCCGCGCTGCCGGCGTGCTGGCCCGCCAGATTGGCGGCCTGCGCACGCTGCGCGACTTCCCCGGCTCCGGGCGCGACCCGCTGCAACCGGTGCCGGCGCCGGTGCAGCGCGAGGCGCTGGACACCTTGGCCCAAGGTTTCCTCGCTGCCGGCAGCTTCCACATCTCGCCTTCGCTCGCCCGCAAGCTGGCGCCGGATTACCTGGAGCGTTTCGGTGGCACCGAGCCTGTCCCGACCGACTTTGCGATCGACGCCATCGTGTTGGACCTGCAGCGCGCGCTGCTGAACCAGCTGATGAGCGAGACCTTGGCGGCGCGCCTGCTGGACGCACAAGCCAAGGCCAGCACGCCGAAAGAAGCCTTTGGCCTCAGCGAGTTGTATAGCCGCCTGACGCGTGACATCTGGGCCGAGCTGAGCCGCTCGGGCGACATCACGGCGGCGCGGCGCGACCTTCAGCGCGAGCACCTGTCGCGCCTGGCCAACCTGCTGCTGAAGCCTTCGTCGGGGAGCCGTGCCGACGCCCGCGGGCTGCTGCGCGCCGAGGCTCGTGGCCTGTTGGACCGCATCGCCGCGGCCAGCAGGCGGGGCGACCTGTCGCCCGAGGCGCGTGCCCACCTGGTCGACAGTGCCGATTCATTGCGCAGTGCCTTGACGGCGACCATCCAGCGCGCAGGCGTCTAACGGCACGGCGGTGGGCACACCACCCACCGCATTGACAAGAATCTTCAACGCGCGAAGCCAGCAGCGCCCGCTCTCTCGTCAGAGGCGGGCGCAGTCACGATACTCACCGCTCGTCCGTCCCCGCAGCGCCGGGGACGTTCTTTGTGATGCAGCCCTAGCCACCGCGATGGGCGCAGGAGTGATGATGATCGACTTGGCTTCGAAAACCCCATGGTGCCGGCACGTCTGTGCCGCAGCCGCCCTGATGGCCATGGCGCAGGTGGCTGATGCCGCCACCTGGACCCGCCTGACCAATGCACCGTCTGGTACGGTCGAGACCATGATGTTGTTGACCGACGGCACGGTGCTGGCTCACAGCCAGGATCTGCCGGGCAGCATCTGGCGCAAGCTGACGCCAGCCGCCAATGGCAGCTACATCGACGGCACCTGGACGAATGTGGCGCGCATGAACACCGGCCGCGTCTATTTCGCCAGCCACGTGACGCCTGATGGCAACGTGTGGGTGCTGGGCGGCGAATACAGCGGCCCCAACCTCGATGCCACCTGGGTCAACACCGGCGAAACCTACGACACGCTGGCCAACACCTGGACGCCGATCCCGCACCACCCGGAGTCGAACTACGGCGACGTGCCCTCGATGCTGTTGAACGGCAACAAGATCCTGGCCGGGTCGCTGTCCAACCCCACGTCGTTCATCTACGACCTGAAGAAGAAGAGCTGGTCGTCCACGGGCTCCAAGATCTACAGCGACGAAAGCAGCGACGAGGAAACCTGGGTCAAGCTGCCCGACGGCAAGGTGCTGACCCATGACCTGTTCCACAGCATTTCGGCCAGCGGTGCGTATGCCGAAGCCTATGACCCGAAGACGAAGACGTGGAGCAGCCGCAGCCCCAGCGATGGCGGGGCCACGGGCACCATCCCGGCGTTGAGCAGCCAGTTCCTTGGCTACGAGACCGGCCCGGCACTGACCCTGCGCAGCGCCGACGGCCGTGGCAAGGTCTTCTTCATCGGCGCGACCGGCCATACGGCGATGTACGAGGTCGGCACGAACAACTGGCTGGCCGGCCCGGACATCATGGGCACGGTCAACGGCAAGAAGATCCTGTTCGGTGCCGACGATGCGCCGGCTGCCGAGCTGCCCAGCGGGCACATCGTGCTGGCC
>NZ_JBFUGE010000274.1:0-8022 GCF_056403075.1 Ideonella sp. P3_A4
ACGTCGGCCTGGGCGGGCCGCTGCTGGGCACGATGGGCGCCATCGTCTGCTACTTCCTGGCGCGCAACGAGGACAGCAACTGGCTGCTGGCGGTCGCGTACTCGGGCTTCTTCCTGAACCTGTTCAACCTGATCCCGCTGTCGCCGTTCGACGGTGGCCGCATCACCGCGGTGCTGTCACCGCGCATCTGGCTGCTGGGTGTTCCGGTGCTGGGCGCTTTGTTCTATTACCGGCCCAGCCCGATGCTGATCCTGATCGGCGTGCTGGCCGCKCCGCAGGTCTGGAAGGCCATCACCTACAAGAAGGACAGCCCCGAGGCCGCCACCTACTACAACGTGTCGACCAAGGTGAAGTGGGAGTACGGCTTCTACTACGTCGCGCTGCTGGGCTTCCTGGCGGTGATGGTCAACGACGTGCACGAAATGCTGGGGGCGGCGAAGGGGTTCTGATCAATCTCCGGGTCCGTCGCTCCCGTCATCCTCAACATTGGGGATGAGTCCCCTAGCTCTAGGCCGCTGCGCCCCTACCTTTCGCGTTGCAAGCACCGCGCGTCGCGAGCAGACTCGCCGCGCAGTTCAACAGTAGCCGGGAGGCACGCCACCGTCCTCGAGACAGCGCCATCACATATGGCGCGACTCGCGGTATGCGGCGTCACGCGGGTCCGTCCGTGTGCGCTTCCCGTTCTCATCGTTGTCGGGATGCGCACGGGAGAACAATGGACTCGATCGCCGTGGAGGCCGTCGCCGCGCTGGAAGCGGCACTGAACGGGCTGATGCCCGTGCCGGTGCCGGCTGGGCTCACGCGCAGCACACGCGTGCTCACGCAGCGCATCAGGCCCTGCGGCTTGGGCGGCTACATCGGCGTCCACCAGGATCCCACCGCCAGCCTGTACGGCCGCCGCTTGAACGCACGGGTCGAGGTGAGCATTGCCGCGGGCGTGCCCGCCGATGCAAGCGCCTATGCGGCAACGCTGTCGGGCCAGGTGCTGGCGCAGACGCGCGCCGAGCTGGCCCTGCTCGGCATCCATCGATTGAGCAGCAGCTCGCTGCCAGACCCCTCGCAGCTGGCCTTCGACGTCGACTTCGAATACATCCACGTGCCCGACGCCGGTGAAGGCGTGATCAGCACGCTCGACCTCGGCGTGTTCAACAACGTCACGCCCTACCGTGCCACGCCGGTGTTCGGCTTCGATGCCGCGACGCTCGCCACACTGCCGCAGCCGCTGGGCGAGTTCTTCGCGGTCGACGACCCCGATCTCGATGGCGGTTCGCCTGCCGGCGACTGGGCCGTGGCCACCGCGCCCGCACCGCGCATCGTGCAGCGCCGCACCACCCACGGCGGCCCCGGCACATTGGCCGACCCTCGCAAGGCCGGCACGCAGCTGCTGTGGCGCCCGCGTGGCGCGCCGATGTCACTGGCCCGCGCGGCGATGCAGTTCGAGTTTCGCTCGACCAGTGGCGAAGGCCTGGGTGTGGTGTTCGGCCGCCGCGCCGCCGACGACTTCTGGTTCTACCTGGCCTCGCAAGCCCACGGCTACCAGGTGTTCGGGCGGCGAACGCCGGCTGAGTGGCTGCAGGTCGGCGAGCCGGCAGACAGCGGCTTCACGCTCAACCAGCGTCAGCAGCTGCTGATCGGCTTTCACGACAAGACGCTGTTTGCCGAGCTCGACGGCGACCGCAGCCTGACGGTCACCACGACAGACAACGTTCTCGCCGGCGAGTTGGGCCTGCTCACGCAGGGCAACGACGCCGCCGCTTTCCTGGCCGGCCGCGTGTGGCGGCTCGATTAACGACGAATCTTCTAGGAGCCCCGCACCGGGGAAGGAGCACGCGATGGAAGACACATTTGCGGAACAGATCGTCCCCGGTACGTTCATACGGGTCCAGTCCGAAGGGCTGATCGCGCCCAAGGGCGTCAGCTTTGGCAACGTCGGCATCGTCGGCACGGCCGCCGCGGCCAACGGCGTCACCGATGCGATCGGTGCCACGCACATCCTGTCCAGCCTCGAAGACGCGGGCAAGGTCTACGGCGCGGCCGACGCGCTTTCCGCCGGCACGCTCAACCTGATGCGAGCCCTGCCGCTGCTGTTCAACAACGGCGCTCGCACGGTCTACTCGCACGGCCTGGCCGCCGGCGCCGACCAGACGGCCTTCGGCACCGCCGTGGCCGAGCTGATGAAAGAGGACATCAACATCCTCATTGCGCCCGAGCTCTCCACCGCGACCGCCAAGACAGTGCTCGGTGCTGCAGTGGAAACGGGCGAGAACAGCGGCCGCGACGTGATCGCGGTGATCGGCTGCGACGCCGTCACCATCGCCAACATCAAGGCCCAGATCACGGCCAACAAGCGCTTCGTGATGGCGGCGCCGGCCATCGTCACTTTCGACGYCGCCGCCAAGGCCGATGTCACCTTGCCGGGCAACTACACCGCCGCGGCCATGGCGGGCCTGATCTCCTCGCTGGCACCGCAGTCCAGCCCGACGAACAAGGTGCTGCCCGCCGTCGGCAAGCTCAGCACCAAGTTCGGCTACGGCGAGCTGAAGGACCTGCTGCAGTCGAACGTGCTGCCGCTGGAAGACCGCCAGGGCATCCGCGTGGTGCGCGGCATCACCACCGAGGGCGCGGCCTTCGCGCAGATCACGACGCGGCGCATCGTCGACTACGCCAAGGCCGGCATCCGGCAGGTGTCGGGCGCCTTCATCGGCAAGCTTAACAACGAGCGCGTGCGCAAGGCGCTGCAAGGCGCGCTCGACAGCTTCCTCACCACGATGATCATCGACGAGTCGCTGACCGACTACACGCTGCAGGTCACCGCCACCCGCGCCGACGAGGTCGCCGGCCGCTGCGTCGTCAACGTCGCGATGCAGCCGACCTTCAGCATCGACTACATCCGCGTCACCTTGGCGCTGTCCTGAATCGGGAGCCGCAAGCCATGGCCAACACCAATGTCTTCACCGGGGCCGACGGCTCCATCACGCTGTCGACCAACTCGGCCGAAGGGCCCGAGGCCGCGACGGCCCAGGCCATCATCGACGGCAACGATCTCGTCGCCGTGGGCCGCGCCACCGGCGTGCGCGTCGAGGTCAACACCGCCATCCGCGCCTTCAACGAGATCGGCCAGCGCTACGCGAGCGAGCTGCGCCCGGGCAACGTGTCGATCCGCGGCAGCATCGACCGCGCCTACCTCAACGGCGCGATGTTGCGCCTGCTGCTGGGCGAGGCCGCCGATGGCCGCCCGCCGCGCTCCTGGGGCGGGCCAAGCTTCAACATCACGCTGATGGCCGAGAGCAGCGCACACCCCGGCACGCGCTCCACGATCACGCTGCACGGCGTGAAGATCGACCAGTGGAACCTCACGATGCCGGAGGACGACTTCGTCATGGAGTCGGCCACGTTCCAGGCCCTGTTCGCGACTGTCGGCGATGAAGCTGGCTGAACCAGCGGCGCCGCGCGCGCCCTTCATGACGGCCGACGAGCTGCTGGCCGGTGCGGCCCTGAGCTTCGACGTCGCCGTGCCCGCCGCGCTCGTCGAGCCCGGTCGGCTCGGCGAAGCGGGCCAGGTGCGGCTGCGCCCGCTCACCGTGCGCGACCTGCAGCTGGTGAGCCGCGCCGCGCGCGACAACGATGCGATGGTCGGCGCGTTGATGGTGCACACCGCGCTGGTCGAGCCCGCGTTGAACGTCGGCCAGGTGAACGGCCTGAGCGCGGGGCTGATGGAGTTCCTGCTCGGCGAAGTCAACCGCATCAGCGGGCTGGCGGTCGAACCCGCGTCGCTCGAGAGCGCCGCTGAAGCGCCGATCGCGCGGGCAGCGCACGTGCTCGCCCAGCGCTTCGGCTGGACGCCGGAGCAGATCGGCGCGCTCACGCTCGGGCAGATCCTGCTGCACCTGCAGATGCTGCGTGATGAAGAAGGCGGCCGACATGCTTGAGCGCCGCTCGCTCGCCATCGAACCAGCCCGTGCCGCCTGGCATGACTGGCTGGCGGTGGCGCAGCGCGTGCGTCGGCTCACACAAGACGGTGCTGGCGCTTGCGAAGGGTTGATCGAGTCGCTGCAGCGATGGCCGTCGTTCGCCGCTGCCGATCCGTGGGCGATCAATGCGCAGATGCCTGCGGGACCGGACAACGCCGATGGCCAGAGTCCTGCGAAACGGAGTCGCACCGCCCGCGAGGCCCTGCCGCCGGCGGTTGCTGCGCGTGCGGCGCAGAGCCGTCCGGCCGCTCTCGCCGCGCAGTCGCATCTGCAGCCAGGCAGGTTGACGCCGCGCGCACCGGCCGCATGTCCGGCATCGGCGTTGACGYCTCGCGCGCCCACCGCAGGGGCCGATGCTGAAGCGCTCGCCATCGGCACCGATACCCAAACGCCGCGCGCCACGGTCGACTCGATGCCCACGGCAGCTTCGATTATCGCCGCGCTCGTTGCCGAAACGATCGGCCGGCACGTCACGGGCACCCCCGCCGGCGGACCGGCCATCTCACACTCGCTGTTGAGTGACTTGCTGCCCGACGGCGGCGAGCCCGCGCCCTTCGCCAAGGCCACGCCCATGTCGGCCCATGCAGCACGCGGCGAATCACGCCCCGCATTGCAGGCGGTCGATCTGCCCATGCGCGCCGCGCTCGAACGCATCACCCAGGCCGAGGCGCCTGCGCCCGCCGCCGCGTTGCTGGCACCGGCCGGCGATCTGCTGCAGCGCCTGCTCCCGCGCGACGTGGGCCCATCGTCGACGACAGCCGAGCCCGAAACCACCGAAGCGCAGCGCATCGCAGCCCCACGCGCCCCATCGCGCCTGCTGTCCGAGCCCGGCCGCAGCGCTTCGGCGCCCGCCATTGGTCCCCGTCCCGCCGCCCCCGATGACACGTTGACCGATCGGCACGACGACAGCGAGACCAGCGCCGAGGCCATCAGCCGCCTGCTGGCCGACCAGGCCTGGCTGCGCGGCGTGGACTTCACATGAGCCTCACCCCGATGCTCGGCGACTGGGAACTGCCCCGCGTCACGCGGCTGGAGACGCTGGAGTCACGCGACTTCCGCGAGCTGCCGGTACCCGGCCGCGCGGGCAGCCTGTTCCAGGACCTGAACCGCCAGCCCACGCGCGTCGTGGTCGAAGGCTCGGTCTTCGGCGAACAGGCGGGGCTGGACTTTCTCAACGCCGTGCGCGAGAAGTACCTCGCCGGCGAGCCGATGACCTTCGTCAGCGACATCGTCACCGGCACCGAGATCCAGAACGTGCTCCTGCAGCAGTTGCACGTGCAGGCCGCGGCGAGCGCGCCCGACCAGATCGACTACGCCGTGTGGCTGGCCGAGTGCCCGCCGCCGCCTCCGCCCGGCCCGGGCCTGCTCGACGGCATCGACGGCGGCCTGCTCGACGCAGCCGCCGGCATGCTCGACACGGCCATGGGCGCGATCGACGCGCTGGCGGCGCTTGGCAGCATGCCCGCGCTGTCCGACCCGACGACCGGCCTGTCCGGCCTGCTCGGCGAGACCGGCCCGGCGGTGCAGCAACTGGGCGAGGTCGGCAGCGGCCTGCGCGACCTGCTCGGCTAGACCGGACCAGGAGCACCAGCATGCCCGGCCTCATGGACCGCATCGACAGCGCCGTGCAAGGGCTGGATCTGGTGCAGCTCGCCGGCGGCGTCGGTGGGCAGATCGGTGGTCTCGGCAGCACCTTCAGCGAGTGGGCCGAGCATCCACCAGGCGACTTCGGCTCGGCGCTGTCGGGGCTCGGCAGCATCAGCCTGCCGCAGCTGAGCGCAGGTGGCGGCTTCCAGAACACGCTGGGCGGTCTCGGTGCCAGCCTGCAAGGCCAGTTGGGCCCGTTGAGCGGCGACCTGGTCACGCGAGTCGGCTCGCTGCCGGACATGCTGCAGACGCAGCTCACGGGTGCGCTGCAGCCCCTGATCGATCGCATCGCCGCGATRCAGTCGCTGCTGGCCAGCGACTGGAGCTGCGGCCTGTTGCCCGTCATGACGCCACCGCCGGCGCCGGTGCCGCCCGCACCGCCTCCAGGCGCCCCCGCGCCGCCCCCTCCCGCTCCGGCCCCAGCCCCGACCGGCGCCTTGACGTCCTCACAGGTCGACAGCGCCAAGGCCGCGATCGACAGCCTGCCCGCCGACCTGGACGTGCCCAGCCTGTTGCGCTGGCTGCACGAGCGCGTCGGCACCTTCCGGCCCGACTACTTCACCGTGCGCTCGCTGCCGGTGCTCGACGACATCCGCGATCCGCTGGACACACTGGTGCGCTGGGACGACGCCACGGCGCCGGCCCTACAGGCCGAGTTGACGCAGACGCTGACGACGCTCGCCGCCGTGGTCCGCACGCACACCAGCGGCGTCTTCGCACGCGCTGTGYCGCCAAGCGTCGTTGCCAGCCTGCCACTCGCTGCGCTGGGCAACGCCGCGCAGGGCTACGCCACTGCGGTGGAGGCCTTGGCCGATTCGGTACAGGCCAACGACGCCCAGATCGCCGCACGCCTGGCCACGGTGCAGACCACCCAGACTGCGCTGACGACGCAGAACGGCGCGCTGGCCGCAGTCTCCGCCCAGCGCACGCAGCTGGCTGATGGCATGCGCGCGGCGGCCGGTGATCTCGACGCAGGCGTGTGCCGCATGCTGGTGCTGCTGCAACCGCGCGCGACGCTCGCCGACCTGACGGCGCCGCTGGGCTCGCTGCAAGTCCCCGAGCCTTCGCCGCAGGCCTTCGAGCCCGTGACCGAAGTGATAGGCGATCTGACCGCCAAGCTGACCCACCTGCTGGAGCAGGTCGACGTGTCCGTCGTCACCGAGCCGCTGACCGATGTGTTCAGCGAGATCGACGGCGTCGTCTCGCAGATCGAGCAAGGCCTTTCGCAGCTCACCGCGATGGCCACGCAAAAGCTCGGCGAGGCGCGCAGCGCCGTGCAATCGCTGAACCTCGACGACCTGCGCCAACAGGTCGAAGACCTGCTGAACCAAGCCACCGCGCAGGTGAGCCAGGCGCTGGCTGCATCGGTTGGTGCTGCGTCGGGCTCGTTGACCGATGCGCTGCATGAAGCGCGCGACGCCATCGACGGCATCGACCCCGAGGCGCTCGCCGGCCCGATCAACGACGCCATCGATGCCCTGGGCGACCTGGCGCAGGACGAGGTCGTCGAGCGGCTGAAGGAAGTGCTGCAGACCTTGAGCCAGCTCGCCGACAAGCTCGACGAGCTGTCGTTCGCGCCGGTCACCGACGAGGTCATCGCGGCCATTGGTGAGCTGAAGTCGCTGATCGCTTCGATCGACATCTCCAAGCTGCCCGACCCCGGCCCGGCGCTGGTCGGCGAAGCGATGAAGGTGCTGCCGCAGTCGATCAAGCCGCTGACCGACCCGTTGATCGTCGACCTCGACGCGCAGCTCGCTGGTAGCCCGACAGCGCTGCTGGAACAGGTCAAGCAGCTGCCCGACCAGGTGCGCGACCGCTTGCTGCAGTTCTCGCCTCGCCAGGCGCTCACGCCCGTGCTGGTCGAGCCGTTCAACGCGGCGGTCGACCAGCTGTCGGTGATCCAGCCGTCGAGCTGGCTGCTGCAGGCCGACCAGGCGTTGGACGGCCTGCGCCAATCGCTGGCCAAGCAGCTGGACATCGCAGCGCTGCTGCGCCCCACGGGTGAAGCCTTCGACCTGATCCTGAACACGCTCGACAGCGTGCGGCCCTCGCAGCTGATCGCGCCCTTGTCCGACGTGCTGGAGCAAGCGGCCGCCAAAGTGGAGTCTGCCTTGCCGATCGGTGACATCGCGCAGGCGATGAACCAGGCCTTGGGCCGGGTGCGCAGCTTCACCGCCACCCTCGATTCGGCGCTCGACGTGGCCGAGCACTTCTCGCAGAAGATCAGCGCGCTGGGCGACCCGGATGCAGAGTTCGACGCCTGGCTCGACAGCATCCTCGTGAAGGTGCCCGAAACACCGGCCGGCGCGCTCGCGGCCGCGCTCGACGATGTCATCGCCGCGGCCCGCAGCGCGCGCCCAGCCGATTTGAGGACCGCATGGAGCAGCGCACGGCAGAACCTCGC
>NZ_JBFUGE010000275.1:0-7942 GCF_056403075.1 Ideonella sp. P3_A4
AGCTTGAAGCGGTTGCAGACCGACCAGATCGACCTCTACCAGATCCACTGGCCCAACCGCAATGCGCCGAGCTTCGGCTCGATCTACTTCGAGCCGGAACGTGACGCCGAGTACACCTCGATCCACGACCAGCTCGATGCGTTCGCGGCCTTGATCAAGGCCGGCAAGGTGCGCCACATCGGCCTGTCAAACGAGACGCCGTACGGCGTGGCCGAGTTCGTGCGCATCGCCGAGGCGCACGGCCTGCCGCGCGTGCTGACGGTGCAGAACCCGTACTGCCTGATCAGCCGCTCGCTCGACAACGGGTTGGACGAGACGATGCACCGCCTGGGTGTCGCGTTGATCCCGTACTCGCCGCTGGGCTTCGGCCTGCTGACAGGCAAGTACGACGAACGTGGCATCCACGACCCCACCAGCACCGGCCGCATGGCGCTGTTCGAGCGCATGAAGCAGCAGCGCTGGGGCCGGCCGGCCGCGCTGGCCGCCGCGCGCTGCTACAACGCGTTGGCCCACGAGCATGGGTTGACGCCCACGCGCATGGCGCTGGCCTGGTGCTACACCAACTGGCGCGTCGCCTCCACGATCATCGGCGTCACCACGCGCGAGCAGCTTGACGAAAATCTCGACGCCTGGGGCACGACGCTGTCGCCCGAGCTGCTGGCCGCGATCGACGAGATTCGCTGGGAAATACGCGACCCGGCTCAATGAACGAGAACGATGGCCAAGAAGGATAAGCACGTCAGCGAAACCCCCGCCACCCAGTGGCTGAAGGCCCATGGGGTGGCTTTCACAGAACACGTCTACGACTATGTGGACCATGGCGGCACGGCCGAATCGGCACGCCAGCTGGGCCGGCCCGAGCACGAGGTGGTCAAGACCCTGGTGATGCAGGACGACAAGGCCGAGCCGCTGATCGTGCTGATGCACGGCGACCGTCAGGTCAGCACCAAGAACCTGGCGCGCGCGATCGGCGCCAAGAGTGTCGAGCCTTGCAAGCCCGACGTGGCTCAGCGCCACAGCGGTTTCCTCGTCGGCGGCACGTCGCCCTTCGGCACCCGCAAGGCGATGCCGGTCTACGTGGAAGAAAGCGTGCTGGCGCTGCCGGGCATCCTGATCAACGGCGGGCGGCGCGGCTACCTGCTCGGCATCACGCCTGACGTGCTGACCGGCGTGCTTGGCGCGAAGCCGGTGAGCTGCGCCATCGCCTGAGGCCCGCCGCTGGACGACTGCTGACGCGACCAAGCGCGATCAGGTCGACTAGTGGGAGAGCGGCTGGCGCCGCCGAAAACCCTGTCACCCGACGCCGGGCCGGTCCTTATGATGACTCGCATGAGCCGTCGCCACCTTGCCGCGATCTTGGGGCTGGCCTTTGTGGTCGCAGCGCCGGCCTGTGAAGCCGAGACGCTCCGGTTCGCCACCGGTGAGCTGCCGCCCTATGCCACCGAGGCCCGCTGGGACCAGGGCGTCGCCTTGCGCATCGTGCGCGAGGCGCTCCGCACGCAGGGGCACGAGGTGGTCTACAGCTTCTTGCCCTGGGGCCGCGCGCTCGAAGAGACGCGAGCCGGCAAATGGGATGGCACCGCCTACTGGGGCCACAAACCCGAGCACGAAAAGAGCTTCCTGCTCAGCGACAACGTGCTGACCGAGCAGTGGGTGGTGCTGTACCGCGCGCCGCTGCAGGTGGACTGGAAGCAGCCTGAGGACCTGTCGCCCTTCACCTTCGGCGCGATCAAGACCTACACCTACACGCCCGAATTCCACGCGCTGTTCAACAGCGGCAAGTTGAAGGTCGACTGGTCGCCCGACGACATCTCGATCCTGCACAAGCTGGCCAGCGGGCGCGTCGACGTGGCGCTGCTGGACCGCAACGTCGCCTGTTTCCTGATCGACCAGCACCTGACCGGCGTCGAGGCCCGCACCATCCGCGCCCACACCCGGCTGATGACCGACAACTTCACGACGCACCTGTTGCTGCCCAAGGTGTTGCCGCAAAGCCAGGCGCGGCTGGAGGCGATGAACAAGGGCCTGGCGGCGCTGCGCGCTTCGGGCGAATACCAGCGCTTACTCGAGTTCACCGAATGCAAGGTCGGATTGGCCGTGCCCAACATGCCGAAATGAGACCCCCACGAACCCTTGCCAGGGGCTTGCCCCCCGAGGGGGCTCGCGCAGCGGACCGGCAAAGCCGGATCCGCGCACGCCACTTGATGGGCGGCGACGCTGCGCGCGCCTAGAGTGGGCTACAGCCCCCCGGCCAGCGTTGTTGCGCTACCGGCCATCACCGCGTCGATCTGGCGCAGCACCTCGTCGAAGGCCAGGGGCTTGGTGACGTAGGCCCGTGCGCCGGCGGCGATGGCCGCGTTCACGGTTTCGTCCATTGCATCGGCCGACACCATCACCACCGGCAGCCGGCGCAGCCGCGGGTCGGCGGCCATCGTGTTCAACAGGTCCAGTCCGCGGCCATCGGGCAGTTGCATGTCCAGCAGCAGCAGGTCGGGCGGCTTGGCGCGCAGCGAGGCCAGCCCTTCGGCCAGCGTGCTGCAGACTTCCAGCGACAGGTCCGGCCGGCGGCCGACCAACGCCGCCATCACCAGCGCATTGACCGCGTCGTCTTCAACGTAGAGCAAACGCCGCAGCCGGGCCTCGGGCGGCTGCGAGTCGCTGAAATCGATCGGGTGGTGCGGCACCACCTCGGTGGGCGCCTGCGAGACCGGCAAGGTCACCGTGAATTCACTGCCGACCCCGGGTCGGCTGCGCACGCTCATGTGGCCCTGCATCAGCGACACCAGCGTGCGGGTGACGACCAGGCCGATGCCCGCGCCGGGTTTGCCGGAGGATTCGCGGCCGAGCCGGTTGAAAGACTGGTACAGGCCGTCGAGCTGGGTACTGGTCATGCCCAGACCCGTGTCGCGCACGATGATCTGGACCGTGTCCGGCGTGCTCCCGGRCTGGGTGCGCAGGCTGACCTTGCCGCCGGAGCGGTTGTACTTGACGGCATTGCTCAGCAGGTTGACCAGCACCTGCTCGACCCGCACCGGGTCGGCATGGACCCAGCGCGAGTTGTCGGCGATGTCGAGAGAGCAGCGCACCTGCTCGCGTTCGGCATCGGCGGCGACGAAAGCGATGGCATCGCGCGCCAGCGGGCCCAGGTCGACCGGCCCGAGCGTCAGGCGCAAGCGGCCGGACTCGATGCGCGACAGGTCGAGCACATCGCTGATCATCCCGGTCAGGTGCCAGCCGGCCCGCTCGATCAGCGCCACCCCTTCGCGCCGCTTCGGGTCGTTCTGCACCTCGGGGTCTTGCGAGAGCGATTGCGCAAAACCGACGATTGCGTTCAGCGGCGTGCGCAGCTCGTGGCTCATGCGCGAAAGGAACTCGGTCTTGGCCAGGCTGGCGGCTTCGGCAGCGGCGCGGGCCTGCTCGGCGGCCCGGGTACGCAGCGTGTCTGAAATGTCCGAGACGACGACGATCCACTCGACCTCGCGCGCGCCGCTGACCGGCGTGATCTGCGCCTGGGCCTCGAAGGCCGGTGCGTCTGCCGGCTGCAGCGTCAGGCGGTCGGTGCGCGATTCGCGCCGCCGCAGGCGCGGCGACAGCCACTCGGCCATGTCGACCTCGCCATTGGCCGTCTCGACGGCGGCCAGGCCGGCCAATGAGCCGCGGCGGGCCATCGCCTCCAGCGGCTGGCCCAGCAAGCGGGCGGCGGCCTCGTTGGCATAGCGCACGTTCATCGCGCCATCGAGCGCCAGCAGACCATCGCGCAGCGAGCCGAGGATCGCCGAGCGTTCGTGCAGACCGTCGTGCAGTTGCTGCTCTGCGGCTTCGCGCAGGCCGGTCTCGCGAGCTTGCGCATCGAGAAAGCGGTTCAACGCCTGGCTCAGCACGACGACCTCGTCGCCCGAGCCATCGCTGCCAGCCGGCACCGGCAAACGCGCGTGCGGATCGTCGGTCTTCAGGCCGCGAAGGTCGTGCACCAGCGCCAGCAGCCGCTTGGTGACCAGGCGGTGCATCACCCACAGCAGGCCGAGCGCGATCGCCACCACCTTCAGCAGCTCCCACGGCAGGCGCTGCAAGGCACGGTGCTCGATCTGCGCATCGATCTCGGCAAAGGACTCGCTGATGCGCAAAGTGCCGATCGGCACAGCGCGCGCGGCCACCTTCAGTGGCATGTCATGGGGTGATCCGGCCTTGGACGGCAGGAAACCGGGGCGCGACACATCGACCAGCGCCTTGCCGTCGTCGGCCAGCACCTGCACCCGCACGATGGCGCCATCGCGCACCAGGTTGCGCGCCAGCAGGTCCAGCGTTGCGAGGTCGTAGTTCCACAGCGCCAAGGCGATCGGTGGCGAGCTCAGGCCCAACGCCGCGTCGGCACGCACGTGGGCGGCGCGGGTCAGTTCGCCGCGCTCGCGCCACAGCTCGACACCGCCCGCCAGCACGAACACCAGCACGGCAAAAGCCGCAACCGAGACCAGCATGCGTGTGATCAGCGACGAGTTGATGCGCAGCAAGCGGTCGGTCCCTCGGGGTTTTGGCCGTTCAGCCGTCTCTCCGGCTCATCTGTCCAGCATACCCAAGCCCTGGGTTGCCGCCAATCCGTGTTGCCGTCCRGCCTCTGGTCTCAGTCTTGCACCGGGCTGACGCCCGCTTACACTGCGGCCCCGGCCTTTGGCCGACACGGTGAACGGGATGCTTTATCTGTACTCGCTGACTGCGCTGGTCGCAGCCTATTTGATTGGCTCGCTGTCGTTCGCCGTCATCGTCAGCCGGGTCATGGGCTTGTCCGACCCGCGCTCGTACGGCTCGGGCAATCCGGGCGCGACCAACGTGCTGCGCTCAGGCAACAAGCTGGCCGCGCTGTTGACGCTGGCCTTCGACGCACTCAAAGGCTACGTGCCGGTGCTGGCCGCCTGGCTGCTGCAGCCGCGCTTCGGTTGGGGTGAGCTGACTGTCGGCATGGTGGGGCTGGCCGCGTTCCTCGGTCATTTGTGGCCGGTGTTCTTCCGCTTCCAGGGCGGCAAGGGCGTGGCCACCGCAGCCGGCGTGCTGATGGCCTTGAACCCGCTGTTGGGTGCCGCCACGCTGGCCACCTGGCTGATCGTCGCCTTCTTCACGCGCTATTCGTCGCTGGCGGCGATCGTCGCGGCGGCTTTCGCCCCGTTCTTCCAGTTGCTGAACTGGGGTGCCTCGCCGATGGTGCTGCCGATCACCGTGATGAGCCTGCTGCTGGTCTGGCGCCACGAGGCCAACATCCGCAAGCTGCTGGCCGGCACCGAATCGAAGCTGGGCCACAAAGCCGCGGCGGCTGCACCACCCTCTGCTGCGCCGCCGGCCCGTCATTCCCATCACACCAAACACCACCGAAAGCACTGACCATGGCGATCACACGTTTTGATGCCGGCCCCCGCATGGCCGAAATGACGGTTCACAACGGCGTGGCCTACCTGGCCGGCCAGATCGCCGAAGACGGCACGCAGGACATCACCGGCCAAACGCGTCAGGTGTTGGCAGCGATCGACGCATTGCTGGCCCGTGCCGGCAGCGACAAGACCAAGGTGCTGCGGGCGCAGATCTTCCTGGCCGATCTGGCCGACTTCGCGGCGATGAACTCGGTCTG
This sequence comes from Ideonella sp. P3_A4, assembly GCF_056403075.1. NCBI lineage: Bacteria > Pseudomonadati > Pseudomonadota > Betaproteobacteria > Burkholderiales > Sphaerotilaceae > Ideonella > Ideonella sp. P3_A4. Next base: position 5,615 of record NZ_JBFUGE010000275.1, read on the forward strand.
GGAAGGCTGGGTCGTGCCCGGCCAGACACCGGCCCGTGCCACCGTGCAAGCCGCCCTGGCCAAGCCGGAGTGGAAGATCGAGATCGTGATCACCGCTGCCGTCTGACAGCGGGGTTGGTGCGAGTCGAGATCGCACGCAAGTGCGTATCGAAGGCTGCGCGAAATCGTTCGCTGCAGTGCAGCAATCGCACCATGCCGGGGCGTGATGCGCGGGCAACTGGTGACGAAAGAAAGAGTCTGTAAACCGGGCTGACAAGCGCTTGTCGACCCGAGACACTCGCGCCCGAAACCGCTTTCGGGAACCGGTTCCAAAATCCGGATTCACGTCGGCGGCGAGGGTGGCGGTTGCCTGAGTTTTCGCCTCATGGCCATGGGCAGCCGCTCGGCGTTATGTCGACGGGAGGCAGTTCATGGGCTCTGGATTTCTTGTGCGTGGTCGCCGTGCTGGCGCGGCGATTCCTTGGGCGCTTGGCCTGGTAGCGAGCCTGTTGGCCGCAGCAACCGGCCAACAGGCCGGCGCGCAGGGCGCCGCGACACCGGTCGCCCTCGCGCCTGCCGCAACGGGCGCCCGGGCGGCCTACGTGCCGCTGTACCCGCCCGGTACCGAGGTGTTCGAGAAGCTGCAGTACCGCGAGCCGGACGGCACGCTCGTCACGCGCATGGGCATGCGGCCGACCGAGCGCCATGCGCGCGAGCGCGGTGAAGGCTGGACCGAGCCCGACAACGGCCCGGGCCGCTACCTGACCTTCCCGAGCTTCTATTTCCAGAACCGGGTCTTCGGCCTCGAGATCCGCGACGGCGTACCGGCCGGCCGCCAGCGCATCGAGTTCTACCTGCGCGTCAGCGACGGCACCTTCGACGGCACCACCTTCAGCCTGTTCCGCAACGTCAACGACGTGAACGTGCGCGACTACGGCTGGTCGTTGAACTACGGCTTCAACAACCCGAAGGAAAACAACCTGCCGATCTGCCACGCCAAGCAGCCGAAGGAAGACTGCATGATGGTGGTCGACTCGAACTGGCGCACCGACCCGCACAGCGCGCTGAAGATCGGCGACCCGATCGAGCTGGCGCCGGCACCGCGTTTGACGCGCGACGCGAACGGCAACGCACTGATCGACGGTGGCGGCAGCCGCTACTACTCGTTCGAGCAGCTGTACATCGTCGGCGAGGGGCTGAAGCCCTGGTACGGCGTCGAGCCGCGGCTTGATTCGGCGGCGCTGCCCGCGTCGACCTTGTCCGGCGGCATGGCCAGCGTGTCGTACAACTATTCCGAAGAGCCGATGCGCATGTTCCAGCAGATGGCGAACAACATCGGCATCGGCAACACCAAGCGCTTCGTCGAGGGGCGGCGCCTGTTCCACACCTCGTTCCTCGACGGCAAGCACTCGGAGAACCCAGACTCCAACCCGGTCTTCACCGCGCACATTGGCCAGCTGGGGCCCCGCTACAACCAGGAGCGCTGCATTGCCTGCCACACGACCAACGGCCGCAGCCTAGCGCCGTTGGTCGGCGCGCGGCTGGAGACGATGGGCGTGGTGACCACCGCGGCCGATTCGGGCCGCAAGATGCTGCCGGACCCCACCTACGGCTTCAACATCCAGCAGCGCGCGCAGGCCCAAGGCTCACCCGACTATGGAGTGACGCTGGCGTTGAACACGACGACCGTGCGCACGCTGGCCGACGGCGAGAAGATCGAGCTGCAAAAGCCCGTCTACTCGTTCAAGGGTCCGCTGCCGGCGAACTATTCAGTGCGCCAGGCGCCGCAGGTGATCGGCCTCGGGCTGCTCGAAGCGGTGGACGAGCAGACCATCCTCGACCTGGCCGACGCCAACGACAAGAACGGCGACGGCATCCGCGGCATCCCGAATTGGGCCACCAACCCCGAGACCGGCGAGACGCACCTGGGCCGCTTTGGCTGGAAGGCCGGCAAGGCGACGCTGCGCCAGCAGGTCGGCGAAGCGCTGGTGCGCGACATGGGCGTGACCTCGCCGGTGTACCCGCGCCGCAGCTGCCAGAAAGACGACGCGGGCTGCCACAAGCCGGGCGGCGATGCGCCGGCGATCAGCGAAGCCGAGCTGCAACGCATGGCCCACTATCTGTCGCTGATCGGGGTGCCGGCGCAGCGCAGCCTGCGCAGCGGCTTCCCGGCCGACACACGGGTCTCGCCGGAGCACAACGTCGACCCGGTCAAGATCGATCGCGGCAGCAAGCTCTTTGCGCAAGCGCAGTGCGTGGCCTGCCACGCGCCGAAGATGAAGACCGGCCCGAACCACCCGTTCGCCGAGCTGCGCAACCAGACGATCCACCCGTACACCAACCTGTTGT
>NZ_JBFUGE010000276.1:0-7931 GCF_056403075.1 Ideonella sp. P3_A4
CGTCTGGGGCATCACCGTGCAGAACGAGCCGATGGCCAAGCAGACCTGGGAATCGATGATCTACACGGCCGAGGAAGAGCGCGACTTCCTGAAGAACCACCTCGGCCCGACGATGAAGCGCGAGGGCCTGGGCGACCGCAAGATCATCGCCTGGGACCACAACCGCGACCTGATCACCCACCGCGCCCACACGATCCTGGGTGACCCGGAAGCGGCGCCCTACGTCTGGGGCGTGGGCTTCCACTGGTATGAGACCTGGGCCGGCGGCGAACCGATGCACCGCAACGTGGCCGCCGTGCACGAGGCCTACCCGAAGGTCAACCTGCTGCTGACCGAAGCTACCGTCGAACGCTTCGACCCCGCTCATCTGCAGTGGTGGCCAAACGCCGAGCGTTACGGCAGCCAGATCATTGCCGACTTCAACACCGGCGCGGTCGGCTGGACGGACTGGAACATCCTGCTCGACGAGCGCGGCGGCCCCAACCACGTCGGCAACTTCTGCTTCGCGCCGGTGCATGCCGACACCAAGACCGGCGAGCTGGTCTACACCCCCAGCTTCGCCTATCTGGGCCACTTCTCGAAGTTCATCCGCCCCGGTGCCCAGCGTGTCAGCGCGGTCAGCAGCCGCAGCACGCTGCAAACCACGGCTTTCGTCAACCCRCAGGGGCAGTTGGCGGTGGTGGTGATGAACGGCGGCGACGCGGCGGTGAACTACCGCCTGCAGATTGGCGCGCAGGAAGTAGCGCTGACGATCCCAGCCCACGCGATCCAGACGATTGYGGGCTGAGCCGTCAAGCTGCAAGGGAGACTTGCGTCGAAGATTCCACCTGCGACGCGTGGAGCGCGGCGGGTAGCCCGGGGGCGCGTTCTCCGGCCCACGCTCGCGGGGCACCGGATGCGGCCTGCCTGTGTCTCTCGGTCAGCCTCGTTTCCTCGTGCGCCGGTTGAGGCGACCGCGAATGGGGCCTGCGCCCGCACCCCCGAGCCACCCACCAAGGCACCCGGGTGGCATGCCACGGCGTGGCACATCAGCCGACTGCTGCAGCTCACAGCAGAAGTGGCGCCACTTCGGTCGCATGCAAAGGCGCGGCACGCCACCGACAGTGCTTCAGGGTGGTGGTGGTGCCTCCGGGCGCAGGCCCCATTCGCGGTCGCCCCCACCTCGCCAGGGCACCACGGTGTTGATGCCACCGCCCGTTACCTGCCTCCACCGTGCCCCGCGAGCGTGGGCCGGAGACCGGGGGCACCGCCGCCGCCCTGCGCCACCACCTCGGCAGTCTGAACACCCTGCACCCGACCACGAAGCGTCGAGCGCAGTCGATCAATTCAGATGAACTCGCGCTCGCGCAGCCACTTCGTCGCGACCCACTTCTCGCCTTCGATCACCGGGGCGCCGCCGTGCAGCGTCTTGGTGCTCGGGTGCGGCGCGTGGTAGCTGAAGAAGACCGCGTTGCCCTTGACCGGCGCGACCTCCAGCCCGACATCGGGGAAGGTGGTGCCGCCGCCCTTCTCGGGCGTGTTCAGGTAGATCACCAGCGTGCCCACCCGCTGGCCGCCGCGCGACAGGATGGTCGGCGTGCCCGAGTGGACCGGGTCGAAATAGTCGTGGTGCGGCTTGTACTCGGCGCCCGGGCGGTAGCGCAGCACCTGCAGGCCCTCGCCGTTTTTCACCGGCCAGTTCAGCAAGGCGCCGATGCGCTTCTCGATGCGCTGGCACAGCGGGTTCTCGCCGCGGGTGAAAAACATGCCCTCGCTGGTGCGGGCCGTGTTGACCTCACTGCCGCCGGTCTCGTTGACCACGGTTTCCGAGCGCACCAGGCGCTGGCGCGACAACGCCACCAACTCGTCGCACTCGGCTTCTGTCAACAACCCGCCAAACACCACCACACGCGGCAGCGCCATCATTGTCAGCACCCGCACCTCGTGGCCTTCGGCCATCAGGCGGGTGGTCGACTCCTCCAGTGACGGCTCGGGCAGGCTGCGCCCGGGGATCGGCTTGCCCTTGGCCTGCAGATGCTCGGTCAAGGTGACTTCGAGCGCCTCGATGGCCACCTCTTCCGGCCAGCCACTGGTGCGCATCGCGGTCAGAACTTCTTCGGGCGGGAAACCCGATTCGGCCTGGGCCACGATCCAGGCGCGCAGTTCAGGGGTGATCGAGGGGGATGTCGTCGTCATCCCCCTATTCTTGCAGCAGTTCGCCGCCCTGTTGACGCCCGGCGGCGATGGTTTTGCAGCCGGGCGTATCCGTGCGTCAGGCCGGGTTGACCAGCTTGAACGCGTGAACCCAGTCGTTGCGCAGGAAACCGGGGATGCACCACAGCATGCACAGCGGCTCGATCGCACGCGCCGCGGCGGCCACGCCCATGTCGGCCGTGTCCCAGCCCACCGCGGCCAGCAACGTGGTCACGGTGGCCTTGGCGCCCGCGTCGTCGCCACAGATGAACATCGTCGGCCGCCCGCCGGGCAGCTTCGGGTCGATCATCAGCGCGGCACCGACCGAGTTGAAGGCCTTGACGAACTTGACCGCCGGGTGGGCCCGCTGCAGGCGCTCCATCAACGCATCGTCCAGCGTCGTGAAGAAACGCAGCACGCCGTTGTCGGGCGGCAGGTCGGCGATCGGGTTGGTCGCGTCGATCAGCACCTTGCCGGCCAGGTGGCGGCTTGCGTCGGCTGCCTTCAGCACGGCCTCGGCGGCGCCGCCCTTGACGGCCAACACGCCGATCTCACCGAACGCGGCGCTGTCGGCGAAGTTGCCCACCCGCGCCTTCGGGTGCTTGGCCGACCAGTCGTTCAGCTTGGCCGGGTCGCGGGTGCCCAGCATCACCTCGTGGCCATGGGCCAGGAAGCCCGCCGCCAGCGTTTGCGCCACGTCGCCCGAACCCRGGATTCCGATCTTCATATCAAGCTCCTTTTGCGTCTGCCTGCCCGACCACCGGGCCTGCGATGGAGTGAACTTTAGGCACCGGATACCGCTACTGGAAGTCACCAGCGCTTGATGGATTCACAACCTTCAGTTGACAATCTCCGACATGAAGCAACTTCAGGGTTTGTTGGCCTTCGTCGAGGCCGCCAGCGCCGGCAGTCTGGCCGCGGCGGCCGACCGGCTGGAGCTGACGCCCGCCGCGGTCAGCAAGAGCCTGGGCAAGCTGGAGGCGCAGCTGGGCGTGCGCCTGCTGCAGCGAAGCACGCGCCGCCTGGCGCTCACCGCTGAAGGCGAGCGCTTCTTGGAGAAAGCTCGCCACGCACTGCGGGCGCTCGACGAAGCCGTGGCCGATGTGACCCAGAGTGCCACCGAGGCCACCGGCCGCGTGCRCATCTCGGTCGGCCATGCGATGGGGCGCGACTGGGTGCTGCCACTGCTGCCTGCGCTGAGCCGTGCCCACCCGGGATTGACGATCGAGCTGGACCTGGACAACCGCCCAATCGACCTGGTGGCCGAGGGCTACGACATCGGCATCCGCGGCGGCTTCATCGAAGACTCGAGCCTGGTCGCGCGGCGCATCTGCGGCCTGCCACTGGCGCTGCTGGCCAGCCCTGGCTACCTGAAGCGGGCCGGCGTGCCGCGCACGGTCGACGAGCTGAGAACCCACGAGTGCGTGGCGGTGCGCTTCGCCAACAACGGCCCCAGCCCCTGGTGGTTCCGCTCGAGTTCGGGCGGCCGCGGCGCAAGGCGCATCGAGATCCAGCCGCAACCGCGATTGACCGTCAGCGACCCGGCCGCGGTGCTGGACCTGGCGCTGGCCGGTGCCGGCATCGTGCAAGCCGGCCTGCATCACGCGCTGCCGTTCTTGCGCAGCGGCCGGCTGAAGCTTCTGTTGGTCGAGCAGCACGACCCCGGCGAGCGCGAGGTGGTGCTGCACTACCCGCATCGGCGCTACCTGGCGCCGCGGGTGCGGGTGGTGGTCGACACGCTGCTGGCCCAGCTCGGGCCGCCGAGTGACCTGCACATGACAGTGCAGGACCTGCTGGCCGAAGTGCCGGATGCCGAAGCACTGGCCGGCGTGACGCCGGCGCCTGATCAGCCGCCCTTGCGGCGGAAGACGAAGCGATCGGCTTCCGACACTTCCGCGTCGAAGGCATAGCCCTCGGCGTCGAAGGCCTTCAGCGCTTTCAAAGTTGACGCGCGCTGCTGGATCGCGTGGCGCGCCATCAAGCCTCGCGCCCGCTTGGCGAAGAAGCTGATCACCTTCCACTCGCCGCCGTGCCACTCTTCGAACACGCACTCGATGACCCGCGCCCGCAGCGCCGGCCGCAGTGCGGCACGTGAATATTCCTGCGAAGCCAGGTTGACGACGATCGGCGCGCGTTCGTCGGCCTGAGCCTCGTTCAGCGTCTCGGCCAGGGTGTCACCCCAGTAACCGTACAGGTCCTTCGCACCGTCAGGCGTGGCCAGGCGCGTGCCCATCTCCAGCCGGTAGGGCTGCAGCCGATCGAGCGGCCGCAGCATGCCGTAAAGGCCCGAGAGGATCACGACGTGACGCTGGGCCCAGGTCCAGTCGGCTGAGCTCAAGCTCGCCGCCTGCAGGCCTTCGTAGACATCGCCGTTGAAGGCCAGCGCAGCCGGCCGGCTGTTGCGGCTGGTGAAGCGGGTCGACCAGGCGGCGTAGCGGTCGACGTTCAACTGGGCCAGGTTGTCCGACAGGCTCATCAGCCCGGCGAGGTCATCGGCCGAGTGGCCGCGCAACACGTCGATCAGCTTCGCCGCCTCATCGACGAAGCGCGGCTGCGTGGCGCGCTTGGCCACCGCCGGCAGCGGGCTTTCATAGTCCAGCGTCTTGGCTGGTGACAACAGAAACAGCATGGCAACAAAGCTTCAGTCGTGTGGAGCCGGATCCGGGCGCAGCGGCCCGGGCACGCGCCAGCGCCGCGTCAGGCCCCAGGTTTCCTTGCGCAGCATCGCGAGCGTCTCTTCGCTCAGCGTCGAGGGCCGCGGGGCACTGGCGGTGCCGATCGGCCGGCCCAGCCGCTCGTCGACCCGGTCGCGCCAGGCCGCCTTGGCCGACATGACGGCCGGATCGTAGGGCTCGCCGATGAACTCGCAGATCGCCGTCATCGCGGTCACCGGGTCGGCATTGAGCCAACTGTAGGGCACCTGGAACACCTGGCCAGGCGCCGCATTGGTCACATCAGTCAAGGCCCGGTCGACACGGCGGAACTGCTGGATCAGCTGCTCATCGCTCTGATCGAGCCAGCCCCAGGCTTCACGCGGCTTGCCCAAGGCTTGCTCGCGCTGCAGGCGGCGGCGGTACGAATCGACCACCTCGATCGGCTCGCGCACGCAGGCCAGCACCCGCGCCTGCGGGAAGACGCTGAAGATGCGCGCCAGGCTGTGCACATGGGCCGGCGTCTTCTCCAGCGGCCGCTGGCCCCGGTAGACACGGTGGGCGGCGAATGCGAAGAAGGCGCGGATCAGGTCGTCTTCGTCCAGCGAGCTGGCATCGCCTCCGGCCTGCGCCCCCAGTTCGGCCAGCCGCTCGTGCAGCAACTGCAGGTTCTCGGCGCCCCGCAGGTAGGCCTGCAGCATGTGCCGCGGCGGGTCGGCCAGCAGGTTGCGCGGCTCGCGGAAGATGAAGGTCTCGTAGACCAGCGGCACGGCAAACAGCGCCGGGTGCTGCGACATCGCCAGCTGCAGCGCCGAGGTGCCGCTGCGCTCCTGGCCACAAATGAAAACCGGCCGTGCCGCGGCGGCCCAGGCACGCAAGGCGCCCACACTGTCGAACCAATTCATCTCAGTCTTCTGCGTCGAGCTCGTCATCACCCCGTGAGGCCAGGCGCTCGGCCAGGCCGGGCACCGCGCCCAACGCGGCGGCCCAGGTGCGGTGGGGGATGTGGGTGCGCAGCCGGTCGATCGCGCAGTCGACCAGCGCGCCCGGCAGCTCGTGGCCCAGGCCCTGCACGATGTCGATGGTTGCATCGCCTTGCAACTCGGCCACACGCTGCATCGCGGCGCGGGCGTGGTCGGCGGCAATCACGTCGTCGTCGGCGCCGTGGAAGAAATGCAGCGTCGTGTGCTGCAGCGCCCGCTCAGGCAACGTGGCGTAGCGGCCGGCAAAGGCCAGCACCCGGCCCGCCAGACCGTCTTCGGCCTGAGCCAGCTCGAGCGCGCAGATCGCGCCCTGTGAAAAGCCGATCAACGCGGTTGCCGCCGAGCCGACACCGGTGGCCTGCTGCGCACCACGCACCCAGGCGGCGAGCTTGGGCAACATCCGGCGCACGCGTTGCACCCGGTTACCTTCGTCCAGGCCCAGCCGCGAAAACCATTGGCGGCCGCCCAGCGCGCCGCTGGGGTCGCCATCGAAAGGATCGAAACCGTCGGGTGCCAGCACCGCAGCCTGGGGAAATGCGCGACGCAGCGCTTCGGCCAGCGGCGCCATGCCGGCGGCACTGTCGCCAACGCCGTGCAGCACGAGCATCAACTGCTCGGGCCGACCTTGCGCGGGCAGCCATTGCAGGACCTGGGGATCATCGGAAGCCATCCCCCGATTGTCGCCCGGCTTGGAGCAGGGGCTTTACCCGGACAGGCGGCGGAAATCACGGGCACCCCCGTACGCAGCGCTGCCCCGATCGGATGCAAGTCACCCAGCGGGCCACGGGGTTTGTTCACGCGGCTGCATCCGCTCGCCCAGGCCAGCGCGTAAGCACGGTCACGCCCGCCACTTTGAGCCGGCGCAATCCTTCAGGAGACCTCTTCATGAACCGCACTTCCCTGCTCGTCCGCCTGGCCCCGCTGGCCGCCGCCGCGGCACTGGCCACGCTGGCCGGCCCCAGCCTCGCCTCCAGCCACCGTGAGGCCCCGTTCATCACCGGCTCGCCCAAGGTCGACGGCACCGACTTCTACATGTTCCGCAGCTACGAGACCGGCCGCTCGAACTACGTGACGCTGATCGCCAACTACCAGCCGCTGCAGGCGGCCTACGGCGGGCCGAACTACTTCAACATGGACCAGAACGCGCTGTACGAGATCCACATCGACAACAACGGTGACGCGAAGGAAGACCTGACGTTCCAGTTCCGCTTCACCAACACGCTGGCCAACGCCGGCCGCGGCATCGAGCTGCCCGCCGGCAAGAAGAACGTCGCGATCCCGCTGATCCAGGCCGGCCCGGTGGCCAACGTGGCTGACGCCAACCTGAACGTGGCGCAGACCTACAGCGTGATCATGATGAAGGGCGACCGCCGCCACGGCGAGCCCTGGACCATCACCAACGCCGCCACCGGCTCGGCCACCTTCGACAAGCCGGTCGACAACATCGGCACCAAGACCATCCCCGACTACCCAGGCTACGCCGCCAAGCACATCTACAACATCAACATCCCGAACTGCGCGACGCCGGGCAAGATGTTCGTCGGCCAGCGCGCCGAGGGCTTTGCGGTCAACCTGGGCGTGATCTTCGACCTGGTGCACGCGCCGATCGAAGTGATCACCGACCCGAACCAGATCGGCCTGTTCCCCAACATCATTGCCGACGACAACGTGACGACGATGGCGCTGGAGCTGCCGATCAGCTGCCTGACGCAGGGCAGCGAGCCGGTGATCGGCGGCTGGACCACTGCCAGCGTGCGCCAGACGCACAACATCGACGCTTCGCCTAAGTCAGGCCTGAACAAGGTCGACAAGGACGCCGGCGACTGGGTGCAGGTCTCGCGCCTGGGCATGCCGCTGGTCAACGAGGTGGTGATCGGCCTGAAGGACAAGGACAAGTTCAACAGCTCGCAGCCCAGCGGTGACGGCCAGTTCCTGAGCTATGTGACCAACCCGACGCTGCCCAAGCTGCTGGAGATCGCACTGCCGCTGCCCAACAGCGCACCGACCAACTACCCGCGCAGCGACCTGACGACGACCTTCCTGACTGGCATCCCCGGCGTCAACCAGCCAATGAACGTGGTCGCCTCTGAAATGCTGCGCCTGAACACCAGCATCATGCCGGTGC
>NZ_JBFUGE010000277.1:0-7919 GCF_056403075.1 Ideonella sp. P3_A4
CTCGTAGGCCAGCTCGTAGGCCAGCTCCAGCGTGCCGACGCCCGCATGGTCGTGGTGCCGAAGCGTCAGCTTGGGCGTCAGGTCGTAACGCTGCCAGCTGCCCTTGGCTCCCACGCGCGCCAACAATGCACGCTCGCTGAGCACCAGCAGGCCGGTGGAAAAGTGCAGGTCCTCGTCAAGGTCAACCTGGAGGCTGGCGAGCACGTTGTCCCCGGCAGCCAGGGGCGCTGCCTCAGGGGCAGCCGGGGTGTTTTGTTGGTGTTGCATGCTGAGCGCGGCATTTTCCTTGAAAGCGCGGCAGGCGCACCCCCCGTGCCAGCCCCAGGCAGCGGCCAAGGCGCGGCGGGCGCAAAATTCGCTCCTCGCGCCAACCGCCGGCAACTAGCGCTCCCTGGCCTGCCCCACCCCTGTAAACCCATCCATGACCGCCCAGAAGAACGACATCCAGCTCCAGCGCATCACCTACCTGCGCGGCCCCAACATCTGGACCTACCGCTCGGTGCTCGAAGTCTGGCTCGACCTGGGCGAGCTCGAAGACCACCCTTCCGACAAGCTGCCCGGCTTTACCGACCGTTTGCTGCTGCTGCTGCCGGCGCTGGCCGAGCACCACTGCGGCGTCGGCGAACGCGGCGGCTTCCTGCAGCGCCTGCGTGAAGGCACCTGGGCCGGCCACGTGCTGGAACACTGCGTGATCGAGCTGCTGAACCTGGCCGGCATGCCCACCGGTTTTGGGCAGACCCGTTCCACCAGCCAGCACGGCGTCTACCGGATGGTGTTCCGTTCACGCAACGAACAAGTCGGCCGCACGGCACTGACCGAAGGCCATGCGCTGCTGATGGCAGCGATCAACGACAAGCCGTTCGACGTCACCGCCGCGGTCGCCAAGGTGCGCGACGCGATCGACGACTGCTACCTCGGCCCCTCCACCGCCTGCATCGTGGCGGCTGCCACCGACCGCCGCATCCCGCACATCCGCCTGAATGACGGCAACCTGGTGCAGCTGGGTTATGGCGCGCGACAGCGCCGCATCTGGACGGCCGAGACCGACCTGACCGGCGCGATCGCCGAGACCATCGCCTGCGACAAGGACCTGACCAAGAGCCTGCTGACCGCCTGCGGCGTGCCGGTGCCCGAGGGCGAGATCGTCAACAGCCCGGCGGCGGCCTGGCGTGCGGCGCAAGACTTCGACCAGCCGGTCGTCGTCAAGCCGACCGACGGCAACCACGGCCGTGGCGTGACGCTGGACCTGACGCAAGAAGCCGACGTGCACGCCGCCTACGAGGTGGCCGCGCGCCACGGCAGCGAGGTGATGGTCGAGCGCTACATCCCCGGCCAGGAGCACCGGCTGCTGGTCATCGGCGGCCGCGTCGTTGCCGCCGCCCGCGGCGAAACTGCCTGGATCACCGGCGACGGCCAGCACAACGTGGCCGACCTGGTCGACCAGCAGATCAACAACGACCCGCGTCGTGGCACCACCGAAGACCACCCGCTGAACCGGCTGAACCCGCGCGAAGACGGCGTGATGCTGCTCGACCTGCAGCGCCAGGGTCTGACACCGGATTCGGTGCCGCCGGCCGGCAAGCGCGTGCTGGTGCAGCGCAACGGCAACGTCGCGATCGACTGCACCGACGATGTGCACCCCGAGGTCGACCACTACGTCTCGCTGGCCGCACAAGCCGTCGGGCTGGACATCGCCGGCATCGACGTGGTGGCCGAGGACATCAGCCGCCCGCTGCATGAGCAAGGCGGCGCGGTGGTCGAGGTCAACGCCGGCCCCGGCCTGCTGAGTCACCTGAAGCCGGCGGTTGGCAAGCCGCGCCCGGTCGGCCAGGCCATCGTCGAGCAACTCTTCCCCAGCGACGAGCATGACGCGCATCCGGGCCGCATCCCAATCGTCGGCGTCGCCGGCACGCGCAATACCGACGTGATCGCCCGCGCGATCGCGTGGCTGGTGCACCTGTCGGGCCGCCACACGGCGCTGGCCTGCCGCGGCGGCATGTTCGTCGGCCAGCGCCGCACCGAGCCGGCGGTCGCCAAGAGTGCCGCCTACTGGGAAGCGAGCCACCGCCTGCTGATGAACCGCGATGCGCAAGCCGCGGTGTTCGAGAACGGCCCTGCGCTGATCCTGGACGAGGGCCTGCCGTACGACCGCTGCCACGTCGGCGTGGTGACCGATTTCGACGGCGCTGCCGATTTGAAGCGGCACGACGTCAGCGAGTCCGACCAGCTGTACAAGGTGCTGCGCACGCAGATCGACGTGGTGCTGGACGACGGTGTCTCGGTGCTGAACGCGAACGACCCGCGCATCACCGAGCTGGCCGACCTGAGCGACGGCGAGGTGCTGTACTACGCGATCGATGGCGGCGGCGACGCCCCGCAGCTGCTGCGCGACCACAGCCTCGACGGCGGCCGCGCGGCGATCCTGCGCAATGGCCGCGTGATGCTGATGACCGGCGCCAGCGAACATGCCGGGCCTGACCTGCACGGCATCCTCAAACGCCATGGCCATGGCGGCGCCGGCGAGTTGGCGGCACTGTCCGAGGCGCTGCTGGCCGCAGTGGCCGCGGCCTGGGCCTTCGGCATCTCGCCCGAGTTGATCGCCGCTGGTGTCGAGACCTTCGACCTCGGCCCGACCCGCGCCTGAAGCCAGTTCCGCAGAACAAAGACCTGACGACACCGCCCCATGGAAATCTCCCGCATCCGCACCCTGCGTGGCCCCAACCTCTGGAGCCGCCACACCGCCGTCGAAGCCATCGTCTCGTGCACCGAGCCTGAGCGGGCGCTGAGCACGCTGCCCGGCTTCGAGGCCCGGCTGCGCGCCCTCTTCCCGGGCCTGGGCGCGCTGCGCCGCCGGCCTGAAGAGGCTTCGCTGGCCCATGTGCTGGAAGCAGCCACGCTGGCGCTGCAAACGCAGGCCGGCTGCCCGGTGACCTTCAGCCGCTGCACGGCAACTGTCGACCCTGGTGTCTACCAGGTGGTCGTCGAGTACAGCGAAGAAAAGGTCGGCCGCCAGGCGCTCGAAGCCGCTGAGGTGCTGATCCGTTCGGCGCTGGCCGAAGAGGGCGTGACGCCGTTCGACTGCGACACGACGATCCATTCGCTGCGCGAGCTGGACGAGGACATCCGCCTCGGCCCCTCGACCGGCTCGATCGTCAACGCGGCAGTGGCGCGCGGCATCCCGTTCCGGCGCCTGACCAGCGGCAGCCTGGTGCAGTTCGGCTGGGGCTCGAAGCAGCGCCGCATCTGGGCCGCGGAGGTCGACTCGACCAGCGCGGTGTCCGAATCGATCGCGCAGGACAAGGACCTGTGCAAGACGCTGCTGCGTGCGGCCGGCGTGCCGGTGCCGCTGGGCCGGCCGGTGTCCAGCATCGAAGACGCCGTCGCCGCCGCCGAAGAGATCGGCTGGCCGGTGGTCTGCAAGCCGCAGGACGGCAACCAGGGCAAGGGCGTCACCGTCAACATCACCGACACCGAAGGCCTGGCCGCGGCTTACAAGACGGCCGAGGAAATCGGCCACCCGATGGTCGAGAAGTTCCTGCCGGGCAGCGACTTCCGCATGCTGGTGGTCGGCAACCGGCTCATCGCCGCCGCGCGGCGCGACCCGCCGCAGGTGTCGGGTGACGGCGTCCACACCGTGCGCCAGCTGGTCGACGCGGTCAACGCCGATCCGAAGCGAGGCGATGGCCATGCCACGTCGCTGACCAAGATCCGCTTCGACGACATCGCCGTTGCCCGGCTGGCGGTCCAAGGCCTGACGCCCGAATCGGTGCCACCCAAGGGCCAGCGCGTGATCCTGCGCAACAACGCCAACCTGTCGACCGGCGGCACTGCGACCGACGTGACCGACGACGTGCACCCCGAGGTCGCCTCGCGAGCCGTGGCCGCGGCCCGCATGGTGGGCCTGGACATCTGCGGTGTCGACGTGGTCTGCGAAACGGTCATCCGCCCGCTCGAAGAGCAGCACGGTGGCGTGGTCGAGGTCAACGCCGCGCCAGGGCTGCGCATGCACCTGTCGCCGTCCTTCGGCAAGGGTCGCGCGGTCGGCGAAGCGATGATCAACCACCTGTACGCGCCGGGTGACGACGGCCGCATCCCGGTGGTCGCGGTCACCGGCACCAACGGCAAGACGACGACGACGCGATTGATCGCGCACCTGTTCGGCGCCAGCGGCCTGCGCGTCGGCATGACCAACACCGACGGCGTGCATGTCAACGGCCGCCAGATCGACTCGGGCGATTGCTCCGGCCCGAAGAGCGCGCGCAACGTGCTGATGAACCCGCAGGTCGACGCGGCGGTGTTCGAAACTGCGCGCGGCGGCATCCTGCGTGAAGGCCTGGGCTACGACCGCTGCCAGGTCGCAGTCGTCACCAATATCGGCGCCGGTGACCACCTGGGGCTGAACTACATCACCACGGTCGAAGACCTGGCGGTGCTCAAGCGCGTGATCGTGCAGAACGTGGCCCCCACCGGCTACGGGGTGCTGAACGCGACCGACCCGCACTGCGTCAACATGGCGCCCACCTGCCCCGGCGGCATCATCTACTTCGCGCAAGACCGCCACCACCCGGTGCTGGCCACGCACCGCGCGCAGGGCCAGCGCTGCGTCTACGTCGAGGGCGACCAGATCGTCGTTGCCGAGGGCAACTGGCGCGAGTTCGTCGCGCTGCGCGACATCCCGCTGACGCGCCACGGCACGATCGGCTTCCAGATCGACAACGCGATGGCCGCGATCGCCGCGGCCTGGGGTGTCGGCCTGAGCTGGGATGCGATCCGCTCCGGTCTGGCCAGCTTCGTCAACGACGCCGACAACGCGCCCGGCCGCTTCAACGTGATGGACTACCGTGGCGCGACGCTGATCGCCGACTACGGCCACAACCCGGACGCGATGCGCGCGCTGGTGGCCGCCGTGGCCGCGATGCCGGCCAAACGCCGCTCGGTCGTCATCTCGGGCGCCGGCGACCGCCGCGACGAAGACATCCGCGAGCAGACGCAAATCCTGGGCACCGCGTTCGACGAAGTGATCCTGTACCAGGACGCCTGCCAGCGTGGCCGTGAAGATGGCGAGGTGCTGGCACTGCTGCGCCAGGGCCTGGAAGGCGCCCAGCGCACCCGCCACATCGAAGAAATCACCGGCGAGTTCATCGCGATTGACACCGCGTTGTCGCGGCTGGAGCCGGGTGACCTGTGCCTGGTGCTGGTCGACCAGGTAGAAGAAGCATTGGCCCACCTGGCCAAGCGCGTGGCCGAACCGGTAGCCTAACGCCTGGCGACCTTCACCCGCCGACCGGCGCCCCTGCTTTGCGGCAGCGGCGCCGGTTTCGTTTCGTCGCCGGCCGCGGCCGTTTCATCCGCCATGGCAGCGCTTCGCCCTGCCAATCGGACGCTTCGTCCTTTCCCGGATCGATTCCGGAGGGGCTTGCCGCTATGGTGCAGTCGCCCGCCAAGCGCCCGTTACCCAGAGGCGCCCGGAAGTGGTCTCGATCCGGCGCCGCCATCCGCGGCGCCATTTGTTATTTGGAAAGTGCCTGCTGATGAAAACCCTGAGACTGTCGACGCTCGCCGTCCTCGTACACCTGGCCGCGGCCAGCTTCGCCGCCGCCCCTGTAGCGGGCCTGGACCGCCCGGGCTTCGACCCGGCCGTGCGCGCCCAGGACGACCTGTTCCTGGCCGCCAACGGCACCTGGATCAAGACGACCGACATCCCTGCCGACAAGGCCGAGTACGGCACTTTCATCAAGCTGCGTGACCTGTCGGACGAACGGGTCAAGGGCATCGTCGAGGCGCTGGCGCAGCAGAAGCACGCCGACGGCAGCGTCGAGCAGAAGATCGGCGACTTCTACGCCGCCTACATGGACACCGCCGCGATCGACAAGGCCGGCCTGGCGCCGTTGAAGCCCCAGCTCGACGCGGTCGCGGCGCTGAAGGACAAGCGCGCTCTCGTCGGGCTGATGGGAAGCTGGCAGAGCGTCGTCAGCATGCCGATGAACCTCGGCGCCGGCCAGGACTTCAAGAACCCCGGCATCTACATGTCCTTCGTCTTCCAGAGCGGCTTGGGGCTGCCTGACCGCGACTACTACCTCAAGGACACCGAGCGCTTCCAGAAGGTGCGTGGCGCCTACGTGGCCTACGTCACCAAGCTGCTCGAGCTCTCAGGCGATGCCGCCGCCGCGAAACACGCCGCGGCCGTCTACGAGCTCGAGAAGAAGATGGCCGAGGCCCAGTGGGCCAAGGTGGACAACCGTGACCCGAAGAAGATCTACAACCCGACCAAGCTGACGGCGCTGGCCCAACAGGCCCCAGGCATCGACTGGCCGGCCTTCTTGCGCACGGGCGAGATGCCCACGCTGGACGGAATGCTCGTGGTGGGCCAGCCCAGCTACGTCAAGGCCTTGTCCGGCCTGGTCAAGAACCAGCCGCTCGACACCTGGAAGCTGTACATGCAGGTGCGCCTGCTCGACGCCATGGCTTACCAGCTGCCGGCCGAGTACCGCGAAGCCAAGTTCGCGTTCGCGGGCCGCGCCGTTCGCGGCCAGACGGAAGACCTGCCGCGCTGGCAGAAGGCCGTCACGGTGCTCAACGACGCGATGGGCGAGGCGCTCGGCCAGGTCTATGTCCAGCAGTACTTCCCGCCGGCCCACAAGGAGCGGATGCTGGAACTGGTCCGCAACCTGCTCGCGACCTACTCGACCTCAATCGACGAGCTGAGCTGGATGTCGCCGGAAACGAAAAAGGCGGCCCATGAGAAGCTGACCAAATACGGCGTGAAGATCGGCTACCCCGACATGTGGCGCGACTATTCCGCGCTGGCGATCAAGGCCGGCGATGCGATCGGCAACGACTTCCGCGCCTCGCGCTTCGAGCACGTTCGCCAGGCCATGCGTGTGGGCAAGCCGGTCGACCGCAAGGAATGGGGCATGACGCCGCAGACCGTCAATGCCTACTACGACCCGGGCATGAACGAGATCGTGTTCCCGGCCGCGATCCTGCAGCCGCCGTTCTTCGACATGGCGGCCGACGATGCGATGAACTACGGCGCGATCGGCGCAGTGATCGGCCACGAGATCAGTCACGGCTTCGACGACCAGGGCAGCCAGTTCGACGGCAACGGCGTGCTGCGCAACTGGTGGACCGACACCGACCGCAAGGCCTTCGACGCCATCACCGCAAAGCTGGTTGACCAGTACGCGCAGTACGAGCCGATCCCGGGCAGCAAGCTCAACGGCAAGCTGACACTGGGCGAGAACATCGCCGACCTGTCGGGCCTGCAGATCGCCTTCAAGGCCTACCAGCGTTCGCTGAAGGGCCAGCCGGCGCCGGTGATCGAGGGCTACACCGGCACGCAGCGCTTCTTCCTCGGCTGGTCGCAAGCCTGGCGCGAGAAGACCCGCGACGAGCGCAAGCTGCAGCTGGTGACGACCGACCCGCACTCACCGCCGGAGTTCCGCGCCAACGGCGCCGCGGTGAACCACGACGGCTTCCACGAAGCCTTCGGCACCAAGGTCGGCGACAAGATGTTCAAGGCCCCGGAAGAGCGCATCCACATCTGGTGAGGCCCATGGGGCCGGCCGGCGCTCGCCGTGCCGGCACCCACCTGAGCCCGGTTCCGCCCCGCGCGGCGCCAGGCTCTTTCACGTTCAAGTCTGGCGGTTGAAACTGAACCGTCGATCTGATGCGTTATGTGCCTGCTTCGCCTCAGATTTGAAGTGCAACACTTCTTCTCCAAGGAGCAGTTGCACGAATGGGAATCCGATACTCTCACCTGTCCTCGACAGATCGCGTTCGTATTGAGGTCTGCTTGCGCTACGGCGCTCGTGCGGCCGCCGTGGCACGCTTTGTCGGCTGCCATCGGTCTACCATTTGGCGGGAGCAAGAACGCGCAAAGTCTTATGGCTTCAGGACCTACGCCGCCGACTTCGGCC
>NZ_JBFUGE010000278.1:0-7910 GCF_056403075.1 Ideonella sp. P3_A4
GATGGTGACTGCGTGGGCACCGGACGGGAAGGGCAAGCGTACCGGCCCCTCGAGCGAAGGCGGTGATGAAAGGCGCCACAGGTAGACCGAGTCCCCCATCTGGCCAACCAAGTAGTCACCGGCAGGCGAAAGCTCTAGGTAGTCCACGGATGCGGGCATGGCCATCGGAGGCGTCAGGAACTCTGGTTTGGACTTAACGCCACTCGTCGACCACCATTGCACCTTCCCGTCCATCCGACCGCCGAAAATCCAATCGCCGTGTTCGCTGATGGCAAGCGACGAGACCTGCGAGACGGTCGATGCGTTGGCGACGTCCTGCGACTCGCCAGTCTTTCGGTTCCAGCTGATGAGCTGGTCGTCCCTTGTCACCACCGCCAACCGGGAGCCGTCTTTGGACACCGCCATCGCAGTCGGCACCCCGGTCACCTCGTAGCTGCGAACAAAGGACGGTTCCCTGAACACGCCCTTGCCCACGCCTTGCAGGATCTCGGCCGGCAAGGACCCCGTACCCGCACTCCGCTCGGCCAGGTTCCACGCGGCCAGCAAGTAGCGCAACGCGGAGACGTCGGCACCGCCGATCGTCGACTGCAGCCKCGTCTCGGCGTTCTTCGTCAACCGCACTTGCGTCGACTGCATCAGTAATTTCTTCGCTTCCTGGCGATCGACCATGGAGCGAGCCAAAAAGACGGTCGACACAGCAGTTGTCACAACCAGTGTGACCAGAATGAACCTCTTCTGCTGCCTGGTTCTGGCACGTGCGCGCTCGCTGGCCGCGATCAGTTTCTCGACCCGCTCCCAGCCGCCGCCATATCGTTCAGCCCACGACGTGTTACGGCTACCTAGTAGCTCTCGACCGGCACCTGTGGTCGCCGAGGACACAGGATCGCTGTTCGAGTTCTTCTCGAACGCATCCGTGGCCACCAGCAGCGCCTGCCAGACTCGCCTGTCCTCGGCTTCTTGGGCCAGCCAACCCGTTCGTCCGTCGCTAATTCGATTCCAGGAGCGAATCAAGGCCTCGTGGCTGATCTGCACCAGATCCGGTGCGCCCGAAGCCCCTTGCGGCACGAGAAAGCAACCGGGTTCCTGGCGGAAGTGTTCGACGATCGTGCGGACCATCGGCGCCTGATCGCATTGCGGCGTATCTACTTCCTTGACCAGCGCTTCGAAGGTCAGTGGCCGCCGCACTCCGTAGCCGGCCTCGGTGACCTTTGTCAGTGCGCGAAACACCCGCTCAATGAGCGGCGCGAACGAACTGTCTTGCCCCTCAAGCTCGCGGGCCACTTCGTCAGCGTGACCCGACAACATGTCTGCCAACCCGCGGACGGGATACGAGCAGGGAGTCAACCGCCACGGTTGATCGTTCTGCACATGTAGCGCCCGATGCATGTACATCAGTGCATGCTGCACCAGAGGCAAGCCATCACTCCGTGACGCATCGCTCGCGAGCCTTTCCGCGAGTTCGCGATCCACGAAGCCGCCATACATGGAGGCAGGCTCCCGGATCGATCGGAGAAGGTCCTCGAATGCCATCGGTGGCAGCAGATACTGATGCTTGTTAATGGCCTCCGCGAGTCCGCGAAAGCGTGCGCATACCCCCATGAATTCCGTGCGCATGGTGAGGGCCACATACAGACCCCTCGGCGGCTCATTCGACAGAGCCACCAAGAACTCCACGAGCAGACTCGCCTGGATGGACGCAGCGTCGCCCGAAAAATCCAGAAGCTCTTCGAACTGGTCGATGAGGATGCACAGGTTGTCCGACTTGTCTTGCAGCAACATGGCCGCCAACGCGGTTGGTGCGCGATCCCCCAGATTGAGTGCACGGCGAAATTCGATCCACCTGTCCGAGTCTTTCTCGCCAGACAACTCCTTGGCGAGGTTGTCGAGAACGCCGCCGGCAGGCTGCACTGCGCAGGTGCGCCACCGTGTCCGGGTRCGGGCAACCTCGTGCTTCAGCCTGGGCAACACCCCGGCCCGAATGGTGGAGCTCTTTCCGCAGCCCGAATCCCCGTGGACGACCACCAGATGGTTGAGGAGCAGTCTGTCGACGATCTGGTCGACCATCGTCTCGCGCCCGAAGAAGATCGACCACTCGGACTCGTTGAACGGACGCAGGCCAGGATAGGGCGACGGCGGAAGCTCGAATCCCGACAAGTGCGCCTCGTCGGCCCAAACGGACGCGTTCGTCATGATGCCAAGACGCTTTGCGCGACCCCCTCCAACCACTTCTGCACGCAGGTCGCCGCTTGCCCCGGGGCGACGTCGTACCAGTCAGACCTGAGATTTCTCGCGAGCTGCTTTCGCCTCGCGGTGGCGACCGACTCGCCGGAAGTGTTGAATACGGCGCAAGGCAGAAGCGTGCCTGACATCGACCGCGCGGACTCCCTGTCGTGCTTCCCGATGACCAGCAGGTCGGCCTCGATGGCCAGCCCGTTGTGACCGCCGACAAGGATCAGCGCATCGGAGCCTGCCAATGCCTTTACCCTGTCGTCGCGAGACTTCTTCGATTCCACTATCGGCGTCTCGACGCTGTCAGGCTCGGTCGGCACGACGATGTATCTGTCGCTGCCGATCCCATCTATTTCGTCGCAGATCCGCTTCCACGAATCAATTTCGTTCGACCTTCCATAGACGTAGAGTGTTTTCTTCTCACTGCGTGACGCCAGCCGGCGAATCTCTTCGAAGGCCTTGTCTGCGCGCTCTTTCGCGCCCTTGAGCGTGTCGAGCCTGCTCGAAATCTTGGCCGCCAGGTCCAATGCCTCCCTTTTGAAAGTCGAACCCAAGCTCGTGATGTCGTCGGCCCAGCCGATGGGGCGACGAAACTCGCCTAAGCCTTCGAAGAACGGGTGTGCGAATCGGCGTTTTCCTGCGCTGTCCCTGAATTCAGCGGGCCACGAGTCTTCCAGCGAGGCTTCGGGCCAGATCTCCACGATGGCGACTCGGTCCTCGCGAGGCGTGGGCGCGGCAATCGGTGTGTTCCACCACCACTGGCGTTCGTTCTTGCACCAGTCGCCGGCCTCCCTCAGGTATTGAGGTGACATCAGGACTAGCAGAATGGCCGATCGCTCCACATGCCACTTCAGCTCGTCGGTGAGCCTCGCGAACGGCGGGACGTGCAGACCTTCCCGCCCCGGGCCGTCCAGCGCGTCCATGAAGACAGACAGGGCGTTGGTGTACTTGCTCTGGTAGCGCAACTCGGTCAGAACACGTCTGATTAGGGCCAGCGACCAATTCTTGAGGTCACCGGCGTCGATCTTTGCGCCTTGCGAGTAGCTCACGAACAGGTCGTGGGTGAACGGATCGCCGATGTACGACACGTAGGCCCCCCGAACTCATCTTTGAAGAGCTGATTTATGCACCCGTCACCTCATCTCTTGCATCCTTTGACTTGGGGATGACTCACGGTACGACCGCGGTGCACATCCTTGAGCGCGACGAAGAAAGGTCAACACACCACGGAAGACCGCTAGAAGAGTTCCTGCTGGCCTGAAGAGGTTCGAAGTTCTCGGCCGTAGATTTGGTGCATGCCACTGCGAAACTCCGCAATGCCACCGTAACTCGGGTGCCGGACGCAGCCTACTTCTATGCCGAACGACTTCGCGTAGATCGACGCGTCTTGACCGACGCAAATGATTCGCTTGATACCAAGCCAGGCTACCAACTGCCGATTGAGTTCGGAAACAGCTGCGAGCTCTCGGGCCGAAAATCTTCGGTTGCTCAGCTCGGAACCGGGCTCGTGTGGGTGAAATGGAAAGACATTCCACAACAGCGGGGGCTGCTTAAGTCGGCCCAGAATGGACCAGATCTCTGCCGCAGTGCGCTCTGCAACTGCAGGGCCTTTGGTAGCTTTGGCGGGATCGGCGCCCGGGTAGAGCCTCCCAAGATGTCCAAGGTGAAGTTCGTCGGTCAAGGCCAAGCCTGTCCGTCTACCTCCACGGTATCCCAGATCTCGGCCCATCCAGATGGTGTCCGTCTTCAGGTCGCGGATCACTTGCAGATAGCGACGCAGGTTCCTCCGGCGCACCGCAGGCCCATCCGCTAGATCGTGGATCGAACAGCGGTGACGATAGGGATTGAAAACGCCTGCAAGCTCAACGTCAGCGAGCGCGTCCACGAAAGCACGCGGGGTCATGATTTTTTTTGGCTATCTCGTGGCGGAGTGCTATTCGACCGCACCGCTTCCATAGGCAGCGGTGTCCGCGCACTCGAATGTCAAGGTCCTATTGATCAAGTCCACGTGGACTGTGCCTCCACCGGCTTCGCGCAGCTGTCGGAACACGTGGAAGCCATCGAGGATCGCTCGCTCCCATTGCCACATAGGACAGTCTGCGACCTCGTAGCCCTCCACCATGTCGATCACTTGCTTCAACATGTTGTAGTCCAGCCGCCCGGTCGCTGTGTCGCTGAAGTCATCGCGCCGGTGCGCGTGGTTGAAGATCCAGGTGGCGATGCCCTCCTCGATGATGATTGCTCTAGCGCCATCTTGGTTTTCGTCGACGTCGGGATCGCTCTTGCGTTTCAGCTTCAGAAGCGCACGTATCACTGGCGACCAACCGAGGTGAACAAGGTAAGCCAAATGGAAGACGTCGTGGAAGCGATAGCCGTCCGACTCGGTCCGGTTGTCGGTGAGGCGGTCTCCAATGTTCACACCGCGCATTTGTTGAACAACATATGGTTTTCCGCCAAGGGTCAACAGCTGGATGAACCGCATCGAGAAGTTGCGGGGAAATTGTTCTAGGGGTGATCGACCGTCATCAAAGAGCTGCGTGTGTAGTGTGCCCTTCGGCGGCCATCTCGACTCGATCTTCCGCAGATTCCCGTTCGCAATGTCGGTGAAGCGTTGGCCGAAAAGAGCTCCAACGAGCACCATGTCGGCGAGGATCTTGCAAAGCATCTGAAGCGGAGCTCCGGCGGCAAGATCCTTCTCGACGCTTTCCATGAGTAAGCGACCGGAATCGATGCCGAGCTGTCGCAGTCTGGTGAGCTTCTCTTCGTCTCTTAGCTGACTCCGGCTAAAGGCGACAAGCCCGTCGAACTCGTCAAACGCGATATTGCCCTTGCGCTCGTCGCACTTGACGCCAAAGTGCTGTTGCAGCTCAACAATTGCCCCTGCGCCGATCTCCTGCAGGGAGGACCCGCATTCCACGGCCGCAGTAGTGAGATACCAGAGAGCGTCACCCAGCTCCTCTCCTATGCCGTGTAGGTCAGCGGGTTGAAGATCTCGATGCGACTTCTTCACGAGAGCAAGGACGGTTCCGATCTCGCCAAAGAGGCCGAACCTCAGTTGGTCCAGGGCGGTGTCCTTGCCGCGAAATTGATTCGACGCGCAAGCGYGGTCTTGATATTCGGCGAGCGTGAGCTGGTGCTCGGAGCACTTGATCGTTTTCAACTTCGCTTCCTTGTGGCGGCGTCGGCTACCGGTTCGCCATCAGGTCGTGCATTCGGTTCCTGTAGGCGATGAGCCGTTCATTCACTATCTTCAAGTCTTCGGTCAGTTCCACGAACTCAGGAAACTGCCTTTGAATCTCCTGCGGCGCTGTACTGCCAAAGTCTTCCTTCTTCGCCGCGTGCTCATACCAACGCCGGAATCGTGCCTGCCACTTAGTCAAGTGAGGGCGAAGGCCTTCGTTAAGAACCTCAATTGATAGCCGTACGATCTTTGCGGTGGAGTCACGTTGATACTTCCTGACAGGCACGTCCTTGATGAGCTCGCGAGTCACAGAGAAGAAGGTATGCCACGAGTCATAGACTTCGGTGATCACATCCTGTTCGAGGTCAATCGGGAGACCAATCTTGCGGGTGCTCAACTCAACCCAGATCTTGTAGGCAATCTGGCGGTCATCGTCGTTTGGCTTGAGCTTGATCTTTTGTTGGCCCAGGCCGAACTCAGCCTCATCGAGTTCGAAGTCCCTGCTTCTGCCAACCGTTAAGTGCCAGTAGCGCCATAGGACTCCAACAAGCACGACAACGGCGAGACCACCGGTCGTCAAGCCGTCAACGTAAAGCGATACGTCGAACTGCTTAGTAACACTAAGCGAGACGAGCGACCCGGGCTGTGCGGTCGTGGAAGGTCCACTGGGCGGGACCAACGTGGAACCTGAGGCCACAAGCGACGGCATTGAAGCTGCAGGACTAGCCGCGGATCCGTTGGGCGGTGACGCCGAACCGGATGGCGCGCCTTGAGGTGATGTCATGGTTGCTGCTTGCTCCAAGTTGCG
Source organism: Ideonella sp. P3_A4 (assembly GCF_056403075.1). Classification (NCBI taxonomy): domain Bacteria; kingdom Pseudomonadati; phylum Pseudomonadota; class Betaproteobacteria; order Burkholderiales; family Sphaerotilaceae; genus Ideonella; species Ideonella sp. P3_A4. The sequence continues at coordinate 6,219 of NZ_JBFUGE010000278.1, forward strand.
CTCCGGCGTTCCCACCGATACGGAGTCGCCAGATAACCTCGCACTGATAATGCTTCGAACCACGCCACGAATTGGCTGACAAACGCGCTGCTGAAGTGGCGCCGGTATCCGCGTTTGATGAGAAGCGTCTCGCCCTCGAAGTCCAAGAAGTTCTGGGGGATCTCAACGGCCCTACTGCCCCAGTACGCGAAATGGCTGCTGACCAGCACGCCCAGCGATTGCGTATCGTTAGCAATGTTCTTCGGGTTAGAACTTCCGTCTGGCAGACTGTGGTGAGAGTCGGCTTGGATCCAGTTGCCAGCAGCGTCACGATGGTAGATGTTGTCGCCAAAAAGTTGCTTGACGCTACCTATCCTCGACGGCTTCTTGTTTTGGAAGCGTAGGTCATTCCAATACGCGTCGTAGATCAACAACTCGTCTACGCGCATCACGTAGACCAACTTGGGCGTAGGGCTGTCTTCAGCGGACGCGATCCCGGCAATCCAGTCTCCGACGTGGGCTCGCTGCCGAATCTCTGGCTTGCACGTCGCTAGAGTGCAGGTGCCCCCGAACGGGTTTGGTGCGAATCCGTAGTCCCGCGCAACCACGTAGGAGAACAACCCCATCGCGCGGCTTAACAGGAATAGTGTTTGGTCTGCCGAGGGGGAGTTGGGCTTCCGTCTGGGTGCTCGCGATTGTTGATCCGTCCTTCGATTGCGTCCCTCACTCGCTCGCCTTGCCAGCCCACCACAGCATCAGCTAAGCGATCCAGCGCCTCAGGCATGTCGCACTCGGACTCTCTATGGTCCCAGACACCAACGATGCGCTTGCCCAAGCGCTCCGCGCACTCGATTTCCCATTGAACCCACTTGCTGTCACGAGTTTCAGGCGAAATAAGAACAACAAAGACCGATGCCCACGCGATTCGAGGCGTCAGGATCTCGGACTTGATGTACTGCTCGTTGGACGCGTCGTTGGGCTTGTCGCTGTTGATAGAACCATCACGGACCTCCATGCCCGATGCGCTCAGCAGATCCTTAAGAGGCTTCAGTCGATGGTCATCCTCATGGATGTGGCTGACAAAGATGTGCTTGCGTTGCGGCTCGGTCATCACCTTCCCCCTCGATACTATTTGTAACATTAGCGCGAGTTTCTAGCTGCGTCAACACATGGGTTCGACTGGCAGGCAAGGAGTGCATGTAGGCCCATAGATTTGCGCGCGCTGACGCGAGCCGATGGTTGCGGCCGAACCCAATCCTTCTTGTCTAGAACGAAATCCAAGACCGAAACCCGACATCGGCCACAACGCATCGTTGGCTTGCTGCTTGCATCACTACACATGGCCGGCCCTATTGGATGCATACGGCTGGGCGCGGAATTGCAATCGCGTCGAGAGAAGTCCGCCGGAAGCCGCCAGTTTGTCGGCGCGGGGTTGCCACTTACTGGTCACATGACCAATAATGCCGCATGGCACGCCCCTCCCAAGGCATTGACCAGGCCCTTCTGCGCAGCGGCCTGGCGCTGCTGCCCCAGCTCGGCTGCGCCGGCCTGTCGGTGCGGCGGGTGGCTGAGCACGCGGGGGTCAACCCGGCGATGTTTCACTATCACTTCGGCAACAAGGCCGCGTTCTTGCAGGCGGTGCTGCAGCAGCTGTACGAGCAGATGTTTGCCAAGCTGTCGGCCGGTGCCACGCGTGAAGGGCCGGTGCTGGAC
>NZ_JBFUGE010000279.1:0-10556 GCF_056403075.1 Ideonella sp. P3_A4
GACCTGCACGTGCGCCTCGCGGCACAACGCGGCCGCCTGCTTCAGCTCTTCCTGCACTGTGCGGCTCGGGGCCGGCGGCAAGGCCGGCGCGACGGCGGGGCGTGCGGCCACTTGTGCCGGCAGTGCCTCGGGGCGTTGCGCGGGTGGCGGTGGCTGGGCCGGGTCGGCCGCGTTCTCGGGCACCACGTCCAGGCCCTTGCTGACGTCGATCCACACCCCCGCCAGGCCGCTGCTCCGCAGCTTGGCCAGGTCGGCCGGATCCCGGATCACGAAGCTGGTCTTCCAGAACGGGTGGTCCATCCACGGGCCGTCCAGCGCATGCAGGTGCATGCCCACGCGGACCTGATCGACGGTGATCTTTTTGAGCATGGCCGATAGCTTCACGTGCACGCAACAGCCAACTACGCGCGCACCATCCTCTCACTTGTGACTATCGGCCACTGGGCCGCGCACTGAAGGTGTCGGGCAAAAGAAAAGCCGCTGGGACAGCGGCTTGACTTGAGGGGCCCCGACATCGGGCATTACCAAGAACGATCAGCGGAACTTGGCGTGCGAAACCGTCTTCAGCTCGCCCGGCAGGCCCGACAGGAAGCCGGCGATCTGCTCGATCTCGCCTTCCGTCAGCGGCTTGGCCATCGAACCCATCGTCGCGTTGGCGCGGCCCACCATGTGGTTGCCTTCGGTCCGGTAGGCGCGCAACGACACCGTCAGGTAGTCGGCGTACTGGCCGGCCAGGCGCGGGTTGGCCGGGTCGGTGGTGTTGTTGAAGTTGGTGCCGTGGCAGGTCACGCAGACGGCCATGCGTTCTTTCAGGCTGGCCGGGATCTCGGCCTGGGCCGGCGCTGTGGCAGCGGCGTCCTTGCCATGGGCCTCGTAGTAGGCCGACAGGTCAGCGATGTCCTGGTCGGTGAGCGAGCCGGCGATGGCGCGCATCGTCGGGTGCATGCGGTCACCCTTGCGGTAACCCTCGAGCGCCGCGGCGATGTACTTGCCGTTCTGGCCCGAGATCTTGGGCACCTTGTAGATCTGCGGGAAGCTGGCCTGGTAACCCTCGATCCCATGGCAGCCAATGCACATGGCGTTCTTCTTCTCGCCAGCCTTGGCGTCGCCCGTGACTTGCGCCTGGGCCAGGGTGGCGGTGGCGACAAGCGCCGCGAAGAGGGAAATTGCCTTGATGTTCTTCATCGCCTGAGTCGAGGTCATTCGAGCGGATCAAGGATTATAGGGGCGCGCCTATACTCTTCCGGCCCACCCCACCCTCCCCTGCGCAACAGCCACTTTTCCCATGAAATTCGAAGGCACCGACAAGTACGTCGCCACCCCGGACCTGATGCTGGCCGTCAACGCCGCGATGACGCTCAAGCGACCGCTGCTGGTCAAGGGCGAGCCGGGCACCGGCAAGACCATGCTGGCCRAGGAGGCCGCCTCGGCGCTGGGGCTGCCGCTGCTCGAATGGCACATCAAGAGCACCACCAAGGCGCACCAGGGCCTGTACGAGTACGACGCCGTCAGTCGCCTGCGCGACAGCCAGCTGGGTGACGAGCGCGTCAAGGACATCCACAACTACATCGTCAAGGGTGTGCTGTGGCAGGCCTTCACGGCGGACCAGCCGGTGGCGCTGCTGATCGACGAGATCGACAAGGCCGACATCGAATTCCCGAACGACCTGCTGCGCGAGCTCGATCGGATGGAGTTCCACGTCTACGAGACGCGCGAAACAGTGCGCGCCAAGCACCGGCCGCTGGTCTTCATCACCTCGAACAATGAGAAAGAGCTGCCGGACGCCTTCCTGCGCCGCTGCTTCTTCCACTACATCAAGTTCCCGGACGCCGAGACGATGGGCAAGATCGTCGACGTGCACTTCCCGAACCTGAAGAAGGATCTGCTGGCCGCGGCGCTGAGGAGCTTCTACGACGTGCGCAACCTGCCGGGGCTGAAGAAGAAGCCGTCGACGTCCGAACTGCTGGACTGGCTGAAGCTGCTGGTGGCCGAGGACATCCCGGTCGAGGCGCTGCGCAGCCAGGACGACAAGGTCACGCTGCCACCGCTGGTGGGCGCGCTGTTGAAGAACGAGCAGGATGTGACGTTGTTCGAGAAGCTCGTGTTCATGCAAAGAAACAACCGCTGACTCGATGATCAACGTTAAACCTGTCACTTTGGAATGTGCGCCGGTTCGGCTGGTACCGCTGGGCTTCGAGCACGAAGAAGGCCTGAAGGCCGCGGCGGCGGATGGCGAGTTGTGGAACATCCGCGTGACGTCGGTGCCGGAACCGCAGAACACGCGCACCTACATCGCCACCGCGTTGGAGCATCGCGAAGCGGGACACCGCATGCCGTTCGCCGTGCTGGATTCGGCCACCGGCCGTGTGCTGGGCAGCTCCAGCTACCACGACATCGTGCCGGCGATTGACCGGCTGGAGATCGGCTGGACCTGGTACGCGAAGAGCGTGCAGCGCAGCGCCGTCAACACAACCGCCAAGCTGCTGTTGTTGCAACATGCATTCGACACGCTGGGCGCCAAGCTGGTCGGCTGGCGGACCGACAACTACAACTTCGCCTCGCAGCGCGCAATCGAGCGGCTGGGAGCGAAGAAAGATGGCGTGCTGCGCCACCACGGCGTGCGCCGCGACGGCACGGTGCGCGACACGGTGATGTACAGCCTGACCGCGGGTGAATGGCCTGAGGTGCGCGCGCACCGCGCCCAGCTCTTTCAGGATCGCCTCACGCAGCACCTGCGCCTCGGGGCTGCCCAGGCGCCGCGGGTGGGGCAAGGTGACCTCGAATCTGGCCTGGATCGTCGCCGGACGCGGTGACAGCACCAGCACGCGGTCGGCCATGTAGATCGCCTCTTCGACGTCGTGCGTGATCAGCAGCACCGTGTGGCGCTCTTCTTCGAGGATGCGCAGCAGCTCGTTGCGCATGCGCAGGTTCATCAACGCGTCGAGCGCCGAGAACGGCTCGTCGAGGTACAGGATCTCGGGCTTGACGATGAAGGCACGCGCCAGCTCGACGCGCTTCAACATGCCGCCCGACAACTCGTGCGGGTAGGCCGATTCGAAGCCCTTCAACCCGACCATCGCCGCGTAGTGGTCGGCCAGCGCGGCTCGCTCGCTGTGCTGGGCGCCATGGTCTTCGCCGTTGAGGCCGAACATCAGGTTCTGCTGCACCGTCAGCCAGGGGAAGACCGAGCCGTGCTGTGAGATCACGATGCCCTTGGGGCTCGGGCCGGCGAGCGGCGTGCCRTCGATCAGCACGCGCCCGGTATCGGGCCGCTCAAAGCCGGCGATGACGTTCATGAGCGTCGATTTGCCGCAGCCCGACGGGCCGACGATGGCGACGAATTCACCATCGGCCACCGTGAAACCAACGCCGCTGATCACAGGCAGCGTGGCGCCCTTGGCGCCCGCGAAGGCCTTGTGCACGCTGTCGACGACAACCTTGTTCTTCTTACCGGACATAGCGCCACTTCACCGTTTTCAGTTTCTCCAGCAGGCGCGTGATGCCATCCAGCAGCAGCCCGATCGTGCCGATGATGATCATCGCGGCGATGACCAGGTCGTAGCGGTTGCCGGCATTGCGCGAGTCCATGATCAGGTAGCCCAGGCCCGAACGCAGCGCGATCATCTCGGCCGCCACCACCACCAGCCACGCCACACCGATACCGATGCGCATGCCGACGATGATCTCGGGCAGCACCGCCGGGATCACGACCTGGCGGAACAGCACCGAGCGTGAGACGCCGAAGTTCGCGGCTGCGCGCAGGTAGCGCCTGTCGATGGTGTGCACGCCGGAGGTCGTCTGCACGATCAGCGGGAACACCGACGAGATGAAGATCAGGAAGATCGGCGACAAATCGCCCACGCCGAACCACAGGATCGCGAGTGGGATCCACGCGATCGGCGAGATCGGCCGCAGCATCTGGAAGATCGGGTTGAAGGTGCGGTAAGCGCCACCGACCCAACCCATCCACAACCCGAGCGGGATGCCCACCAGCACTGCCAGCCCGAAACCGAGGCCGACCCGGTACAGCGACGCGCCGATGTGCTCCCACAGTGTGCCGTCTTCGACCAGCTCCAGCGCGCCGGTCACCACGGCCCAGGGCGTCGGAAAGATCGCGCTCTCGGTCTTCACGACCACCGCCCACCAGATGGCGATGACCACCGCCAGCACCGCCAGCGGCGGCAACACCTTGCCCAGCCGCTCGCGCAGGCGAGCTTCGTTGCTTGCAGTTGCGCTCAACCCGCGCTCCTTCTCGTTCGCCGATTCATCTTGTCATCCACGCGCTGTCCAGCGCTTCCATCGCCATTGCAGCGTTTCCCAGCCCGGCGCCGGCTCTGGCGCGACCACCACGCTCATCTGCCCGCTTGCATGCGCGGTGCAGGCAAAGCTGTAGGTCGACGCCACCTCGAACGGCAGCCGGAAACTCTGCCCCGGCATGATCAGCACCGGGCCGAACTGTTGAGGCACCTCGTCCTGGTTGCGCAGCAGCAGCGTGTCGTTCAATGCCAGCGTCAGGTCGATGCGGTCGGGCAGGATCTCGACCTTGTCGCCGGCCATGCGGCGCGCCCAGGTGCCCTTCGGGATCTCGAACAGCTCATCGCGTGAATCGAGTGTGATCGGCGCGAACGCGGCCCAACCCAGGCCGGCGAGCAGGGCCAGCAACAGCAGGCCCGCGGCCCATGCAAAGAGGCGACCGACCCTCACCTCGAGGCCAGCAGCAACTTGAGGTCGTGGACGAAGTCCTTGGCCTCGTGGCCGTACGGCATCATCGCGCGCAGCCGGCCTTCGCGGTCGATCAGGTAGACCGAGCTGGAGTGGCTCATGCCGTAGCCGCCACCCGGCTTGGCGACCTTGTCCGCCGCCACGCCATAGCTCTTGCGCACCGCCGCCAGAGCGTCAGGGCTGCCGGTGCCACCGACGAAGCCCGGGTCGAACGCGCCCAGGTACTGGCGAATGCGAGTGACGTCGTCGCGCTCCGGGTCGACCGTCACGTAGACGACCTGCACCGCCGCGGCGTCGGCGCCCAGCGCCTTTCGGGCTTCGGCCAAAGTGGCCAACGTCGTCGGGCAGACCTCGGGGCAGTTGGTGAAGCCGAACACCAGCAGCACCAGCTTGCCGCGGTACCGCGCCAGCTTCAGCTCGGCCCCATCGGAGCCGCGCAGCGAAAACTCGGGCGCAGCCTGCGCCGGCTCGAACACACCGGCTTTCAGTGCCGAGGCGGCGTGCACGGCGGTGGAAAGCGTCAGCGCCAGCAGCAGGCCTGGCAGGTATCGGGACAGGACGTGCTTCATCACAAGCTGATCGGCGCCGCCTTGGCGACCTTGGCAAAACTCTCGTCCACGTACTTCTCGTAGGCCACGGGCGCCTTCAGCGTGCCGGCTTCGACTGACAGCTGCATCAGCTCATCGAACTCGGCGCGGATCATGCGCAGGTCACCGTAGGTCACGCGGTCGGTCGGGTTCTCCATCACGAAACGCAGGATGTTCGGATCCTGGTTGAAGAACTTGCGACCCGCGGCGATCGCCACCGCCTTGTCACGGTTGCCCTGCTGCTGGTCCAGCCATTGGCCGGCGCCGAGCACGTGGTTGACCAGGTCCTGCACCAGCGCGCGGTCGTCGCGGATCAACTCTTCACGCACAGTCAGCACGCAGCAGATGTAGTTGCGCCACTCGTCGCGCGTCATGCGCAGCGGCGTTGCGTAGCCGGCGCGTTGGGCCGCGGCGCCAAAGGGCTCGCCGGTGCAATAGGCGTCGACCGCGTTGGCATAGAGCGCCGCCGGCATGTCAGGCGGCGGCATCTCGACGATCACGATGTCTTTCGGCGTCATGCCCTCGCGCGCCAGCATCTTGCGCAGGAACAGGAAGTCGACCGCGAAGCGGCTCGGGATCGCGATGCGCTTGCCGGTCAGGTCCTTGAACTTCTTGTACGGCGAATCGGTGCGCACCATGATGACCGCGCCCGAGCGGTGGCCGAGCGAGACGATCTTGACCGGGATCTTCTTGTCGGACAGGTCCATCACCAGCGGCGCCAGCATGTAGGCCGCCTGGATGTTGCCGGTCATCAGCGATTCCTTGATCTCCGGCCAGCCGTTGTACTTGCTGTACTCGAAGGCCGGCGTGCCGCCGGCGGCACGGGCGGTGCAGGCCACCGGCAGCGTCAGGTTGCAAGTCACCGGCAAGCCGCCCACCTGCAGGACCTTGGGTCCTGCCAGCGCCGGCCAGGCCGGCAAAGCGGCGGCGGCCACGGCGCCGCGCAACAGCTGTCGGCGGCCGATATCCAGGCTCGATTCGCAGGATGGGGTCTGTTCGCGGGTCATGACAGCGCTTTCACCACAGGTGCGGATTGTGCATTCTCTCTCCCTCGCCGGCTCAGCGTGGCCCGCCCGCAGGCCCCGCGTCATACTGGCGGGCTCACGGTTGACCATTCCGTCACAACCCGCTCACCCGGAGCCCGCATGGCCAAGAAGAAGTTCAACATCGATGCACTGTGGAAGGTCGAACGCCTCGGCGCCCCCAGCCTCAGCCCCGATGGCGCCCAAGCCGTCTGCTCGCTCGCCCGTTACGACATGGCCGACAACAAGGGCCAAACGTCGCTCTGGCTGCTGTCCACGCTGGGTGGCCGGCCACGGGCCCTGACCCACGCCGGCGAGAAAGATGCCCAGCCGCGCTTTTCGCCACGCGCCGACCTGATCGGCTTTCTTGCCAAGCGTGAGCAAGAGGGCCAGAAGGACGAGGAACCGCAGTTCTACGTGATTCCGCCCGACGGCGGCGAGGCGCGCCGCGTCGGCCAGGTCGCCACCGGCGTCGAGGCGTTCAAGTGGTTCCCCGACGGCAAACGTGTCGCGCTGATCAGCTGGGTCCGGCCCGAGCTGCGCGGCGCCGCGGCCCAGGCCAAGGCGCACAWGGCCTACAAGGCACGCAAGGAGACCGGCTACGCGACCAGCGAAGCCACCTACCGCTACTGGGACCACTTCATCCCGCAAGGCCGTGTGCCGCACCTGCTGGTGCTGGACCTCGCCACCGGCAAGACCACCGACCTGTTCGAAGGCACGGCCTACGAGCTGAGCCGCGCCGACCCCGACGCCACCGCCTTCGACATCTCACCGGACGGCCGGCGCATCGTCTTTGCGCAAGACCCGTCGCCGACCAAGCCTGTCGACGCCCGCATGGCGCTGACCGAGCTGGACTTGCGCACCCGCCGCTTCACCGACATCGCCCGCGACCCCGAGTGGGACTTCGGCCACCCGAGCTACAGCCCCGACGGCGACCGCGTGGCCTTCACCGCCTCGCACCAGGAGCGCAAGCACACGATGCCGCGCCAGCTCGCGGTCTGCCCGCGCAGCGGCGGCCGCTGGGACGTGGTCAGCGCCGAGTGGGACCACGAGGTCAACGCCCCGCTGCGCTGGGAAGAAGATGGCCAGGCGCTGCTTTTCATTGCCGAGCAACGCGGCCGTTCGCACCTGTGGCGCTTCGACCTGGCCGACCGCCGCGCCGAGGTCATCGTCGAGGGCGGCACGCTGGCCAGCTTCGACAAGGCCGCCGGCACGCTGGTGACGCTGGGCGACACCGCTGACCACCCGGCCCGCCTGACCGCCCACCTGCCAGGCGAAGAGCCGCGCCGGATCGAGAACTTCAACGACACGCTGCTGAATGGCTTTGCCTTCGGGCCGCATGAAGAGCGCTGGGTCACCGGGGCGCTGGGCGACAAGGTGCAGGTGTGGCTGTACTACCCGCCGGGCTTCGACAAGAAGAAAAAATACCCGGTGCTGCACACCATCCATGGCGGGCCGCACACCGCGCCGGGCGACCACTGGCACTACCGCTGGAACTACAAGCTCTTCGCCTCGCTGGGCTATGTGGTGGTCAATGTGAACTACCACGGCTCATCGAGCTTCGGCCACGCCTTCCTGGACAGCATCACCCACCGCTGGGGCGAGCTGGAGCAACAGGACATCGAAGCCGCGACCGACTGGGTGCTGAAGCAGCCCTGGGCCGACCGCAAGCGCGTGTTCGCCAGCGGCGGCAGCTACGGCGGCTTCATGGTCGCGTGGATGAACGGCCATGTGAAACCCGGCCGCTACGCCGCCTACATCTGCCACGCCGGTTGCTACGACTGGACCGCGATGTTCGCCGACGACGCCTACTCATGGCATGCGAAGGAACTCGGCGCCTGGTACTGGGACGACCTGGCCAAGGTCAACTCACAAAGCCCGCACGCCTTTGCCGCGGCGATGAAAACACCGACGCTGGTGATCCACGGTGCTCTCGACTACCGCGTGCCCGACCAGCAGGGCCTGGCCTACTACAACACGCTGAAGGCGCGCGGCKTCGAGGCGCGGCTGCTGTGGTTCCCGGACGAGAACCACTGGATCCTGAAGCCGCGCAACTCCAAGCTCTGGCACGAAGAATTCTTCGGCTGGCTGGCCGCGCACGACCCGGGGCCGAAGAAGACCTGACCAACTCTCAGCCCCCCGGTGCATGGCCAACACCGGGGCTGCGGTTCAACCGGCGCGGCTGCGAAGCTCGGAAGCAGCCTCGCCGGCGGTTTCGTAGATGTGCGGCGAGAGCTTGCGCCGGCCCAACGCCTCGCCGAGCTTGGCGCGCATGAACGAGCTGGTGGTGAAGCGCGTGACGCCGAGGTAGTAGCGTTCGACGACGTCGCGCACCATCTCGGCATAGTCGTCCTCGACATCGCGGGCCAGCTCGAAGCCTTCGYAGTTGACGATGACATAGACCTTGTGCGCCAGCGGCTCGCAGACGTCGCGCACTTTCTGCCGGATGGCKGCGATGGTCTGCGCCGTCTTGACCTCGAACTTCTCGAAGTTCAGGAACAGGATGTTCTGCGCTTCGTCGTAGCTGAAGCGATCGTCGAAGGGCAGGCGCAACATGTCCTCGCGCAAGCCCATCGGCTCGTCTTGGAACAGGCGTGGGTCCATGGTCCGGAGCTCGTGCACGATCGGCTGGAAGGCCATGCGGTCGAGGATGTCGCGCTGCAAGTCGATGCCCGGCGCGATCTCCGTCAGCAGCATGCCTTCGCGCGTCAGCTCGAAGACGCAACGCTCGGTGATGTAGAGCACCGTTTGCCCACGCTGCACCGCGTAGGCGCCAGAGAACGTGCGGTGTTCCACCTCGTCGACGAACTTCGGCATCGTGCCGTCGAGCCCGATGTGCAGCGCGCCGCCGGCGATCGTCAGCTGCTGCTCGCCGGCTGAGAAGGTGCCGACAAAGACCACCTTCTTCGCGTTCTGGCTGATGTTGATGAAGCCGCCGGCGCCGGCCAGCCGCGGCCCGAATTTCGAGACATTCAGATTGCCTTGCCGGTCGGCCTGGGCCAGCCCGAGGAAGGCGATGTCCAGCCCGCCGCCGTCGTAGAAATCGAACTGGTAGGGCTGGTCGATGACGGCCTGCGGATTGACCGCCGCGCCGAAGTTCAGCCCGCCGGCGGGAATGCCGCCGATCACGCCGGGCTCGGCGGTCAGCGTCAACAGGTCCAACACCTTTTCTTCATTCGCGACACTGGCCACGCCCTCGGGCATGCCGATGCCCAGGTTCACGACGCTGTTGGGCCGCAGCTCCATGGCCGCGCGGCGTGCGACGACCTTGCGCGCATTCATGGCCATCGGCGTGATCGAGCCGGCCGGCACGCGCATCTCGCCGGCATAAGCCGCGCTGTAGGCCGTGGCGAAAGTCTGCTGGTGGTTGTCGGCTTCGGCGACGACGATGCAGTCGACCAGGATGCCGGGGATCTTGACCTGCCGCGGATTCAGCGATTGGCGGTCGGCGATGCGCTCGACCTGCACGATCACCAGCCCACCCGAGTTGCGCGCAGCCATCGCGATCGACAGCACCTCCAGCGTCAGCGCCTCGCGCTCCATCGTGATGTTGCCGTCGGGGTCGGCGGTGGTGCCGCGCACGATCGCGACGTTGATCGGAAAGGCCTTGTAGAACAGGTACTCCTGGCCGCCTATCGTCATCAGCTCGACCAGGTCGCCGGTCGTGCGCTCGTTGAGCTTGCCGCCGCCGAAACGCGGGTCGACGAAGGTGCCCAGGCCGACGCGGCTCAGGTGGCCGGGCTTGCCGGCCGCGATGTCGCGGAACAGGTGCGTGATGACGCCTTGCGGCAGGTTGTAGGCCTCGATCTGGTTGCCCACCGCCAGCTGCTGCAGCTTGGGCACCAGCCCCCAGTGGCCGCCGATCACGCGCTTGACCAGCCCGGCGTGGGCCAGACGGTTCAGCCCGCGTTGCTTGCCGTCGCCCTGGCCGGCGGCATAGACCAGTGTCAGATTGCGCGGCTTTCCGACGTTAGGCAGTTCATCCTCGCGGGCCAGGAACAGGTCCTCCAGCGCGATGGCCACCTGCTCGGCAAAGCCGATGCCGACGAAACCACCGGTGGCGACGGTATCGCCATCGCGGATCAGCCGCACGGCTTCGCGCGCCGACACCACTTTGCCGTGGCCGCGCAACTGGATCGCAGGCACCACCGGCGGTCTGGCCGTGCCCGGCGTGGTCAACGCGTTCACTGAACTGTCCTCCACACGGCGTGCTACTGGGCAGTCC
>NZ_JBFUGE010000280.1:0-7833 GCF_056403075.1 Ideonella sp. P3_A4
GCTGACCATAGCGCCGTGCGAACACGCGCGAAAAGTGGCTCGCGCTGCTGAAGCCGTGGTCCAGCGCGATGTCTGCCATCGGTGCCTTTGAATCCAACAGCGCCTGTGCCGCACGCTCCAGGCGCAGCCGCAGCACGTATTGATGAGGCGGCAAGCCTGCTGCGGCATGGAACTCGCGCGAGAAGTGCGATTCGCTCATGCCGCAAAGCGCGGCCATCTCGGCGATGGGAACCTCGCGCGTGATGTTGCCGGCCATGAACGACAGCACCTTGCGCAACCTCGTGCCGCTGAGCCCGCCACGAGAAGACTCGGCCTGTTCGGCGCAGGCATGGTTCTCCAGCAAGTGGCACAAGAGCGCGGTCACCAACCCATCGCAGTACTGCGGCGTCAACGGCCCGGCCGACGCCTGCGCGTTCAGCAGCTTCCACACCAGGTCGAGGACTTGATGGTCTGACTTGAAGAGCGTGCTGGCGAGCCCATAGCCGGGCGGCAGCCCCCCGTTCGCAGCCAACTGTTGCACCGTTGCCATCGGCACGAACAGGTTCACGATGTCGCAGCCGCTCAGCTGCCGCCAGCGACCGGCCGCACCGGGCGGGCAGATGCGAAAGCGGTCCGCGCCGATCACGCCGCACCAGACGGGCCGGTCACCGACCCACACTTGCGACTCCAACGGCTCGAGCATCACGGCGATGCGATAGCAGTCGGGGTGTGCCGAGATGGTCTGCAGTTCGGACTTCGGCTGTCGGCGTGACCATCGGGCCAAAGCGACGCCAGTGCGCGGCAGCGGGCCGACGCATGTGTCCAGCGGCTCGCTCACGCCGCTGCGGCGGAACCAGTCTTTCAGGGTGTCCGTGCTGTCCATGAACCGCCTTTCGGGCTCACAAGCTTGACAGAGTGACAGCACGAATGCGTCAATTTTGTTCAGCTGCCGCGGTCGCCAGCCTGGCAGCCGAACCCATCATCGCTCCCCTGCTCTTTGCCCGACCTCAGTTTGGAAAGCTGTAAGTCACGGTGTACTGACCGCTGCCGCTGACCGAGGTGATGGCGGCAAGGTAGTAGCCGGACGTGCCAACGTAGCTGATGGACTCGGTGCTGCCTGGCTGGACTGACTGAGCCACCACCACCCAGGTGCTGCCGTTCCACTTGTAGAGCAACAGGTTGAAGTTCGCGTTGTTGGGCCCTGTCGACGAGACTTTGAAGGTGCCACCGTAGGTGCTGTAGTGGGAGCCGCCCGCGGGCATATAGGCTATGGCGCCCTGGCCGCTCAACTGCCCGCTCACGGTGACGTTGCTGGACGAGTAGTAGGCAAATACGGCATCGGCACGGCGTTCGTTCACCGCATGCCATGGCTGGCCCAAGGCGCGCATGCGCGAGTTCTCTGTCGGCCGATAGACGCGACTGGTGCAGTATCTGGCGCCGACGAAAAGGCCCACCGTGCCGTTGGCGTAATACCCTGGCGGCGTGGGCACGGCGGTGCCTGACGCGATCAGCGAACCCCATTTGGCCGTGGACTTGGTGGTGGCCATCGTCACGTTGGCCTCGCTCGGCTCGCTGTAGGTGTCGCACGTTCCGGTGTCGTATTCATCGGCCAACTGAAAGGCCGTGTGGCCGATTTCGTGCAGACCAATCTCGATCGCCTGCGGATGCATCGTCATCGCCCCGACGTTGCCACCCGAACCGCCATAGGTCTGGCTGTTGGCCACGACGACGATGACGTCGCGCCCGTCCGCCGGAGTGATCGAGCCGACGGCGTTGTAGACGAGCGTCTCGTCCACGCAGACCAAACGGGCCATGTCGTAGCAGCCCACCACGGTGCCCAGCGCCGTGCGGCGAGTGACACCCCCTTCGGTGACGCCGGAATCGAGGCTCGCGATGTCGACGCGAAGGATGTTCATTCGGTTCTTGTTCTTGGCGAACAGCGGGTCGGCCAGAAAGCCGTCGGYCACCTTCTTCGCGTCTGCCGCCCACTTGCTCATCTGGGCGCTGGTGTAGCCGTCGCCAATCAATACAAGGTCCATCCGGGCGCTCGTGGCGCCGCTCGACCAGAGCCACGCACTACCGCTCGGTTTTGCACTCGTGGACAGCGGCTGCGACGAGTTGTGCGCGAGCAGCGCCGCGTCCAATTCTTGGCGCGAAATGCGCTTCAACGGCATTGGATCGGCCGCCGGCGTGCCCTGGCGATTCGAGCCCTTGGCCGGACGCTCGAACAGATCAACGGTGGCCAAGCGTGCTGCGTTGGGCACATGCACTTCGACGACCCCGCTGCTGCGTTGGATGTCGCGCGCGGTTTCGATCTGGCCGGTGACCGGATCGAAGACCTCCGCACGATGGTTCACCGGGTTGCGAACAGCCCGGCGAAACAGTTCGCGGCCCTGCCCGTCCCGACCGACCACGACCAGATCCTCCGCCCGCGGTTCACCCAGTGGTGGCTGCACCTGGAAGGTCCCGCGTACTGCGTCGAGCAGCTCATAACTGTTGATGCCCTCGGCTTGTGTCTGGCGGACGCGAAGCATCAATGCATCGTCGGCGTGCGCGAGAGCTGGCCAGCTCAGCAGCACGGCGGCTATTGGCAGAAAAAGCTTCATGGCCAAACTGCCGCAGCGCAGGCCTGGAAATAGGTGTGGCATGTCCGTCTCTCCTCAATTGGTGGCGATCGGATCCGTGACCGCGTCGCATCGTAGTCAGGCGCCCCCGGGCCGCGCGTGGTTCGTCGACCGTGCGCCGTCAAGTCGCAGCGGCTTTTTGAAAGTCGCGCAGAAATTGAGAAGTCAACCGCCTTGCCAGGCTGCGACCGGGGCGCACGGGCGCTGGTGCAAACCCTAGCTATCGGCCAAGTTCACGTTTCCTCGAATGAATCGCTACCCGAATCGACTCATCCAGTGAGCCGGGGGTGCTCACAGGCGGCCCATTACGCGCACTCGTAGTTGCGGCAGGCATTCCGGGCTTCCGAAGATGGAAGCCCGTCGGACTTGCTGCTTGATTCGCTGTGCTGGACTTGCGGATCCGGGTCGCCTGCGCCGCCGAGCACTCACTCGAATAACACGTCAGGAGTACTCATGATCCCCGCCATCGACGGTGCACGCTCGTCCTACTACATCGAGCCACCCTTCGTCCCTCCCCCACCGCCGCCGCCGCAGCCGGTGAACACCCAGGCGACCCAGGGCCCGCGCTTCGTGGGGGTGTCCACCAACGCCAACACGAACACCAACGTCCAGGCCAATCAGACGTTTGCGCAGGGCCTGCGCGGCACACAGCCCCAATCCGGGGACCTGCTGTTTGCGCAGATGGCCAACGACGTCTACGACACGCCGCAGAAGGATGCGCAGGGCAACTACAGCACCGGCAACAAGTCAGAGGCGGACTTGGCCGCGGCTGGCTGGAAGCGGCTGGTGCCTACGGCAGACGGCAAGTCCCTCGAGAGTGACAACGGCGGCAAGCTGGCGATCGACCCGAAGACGCTGCACGACGAGAAGACCGGCCTGACCTCCGGCATCTACACCGATGGCAAGGGCCACTACGTCGTCGCTTTCGCCGGCACCGTCACGAACGAGTCCGGTGACATCAAGGCCGACGTGGAGCAAGGCGCCGGCATGAGCAACGCGCAGTACAACCAGGCCATCGCGTTGGCCAAGAACGTGAACCAGCTGGCCGGACCCGGCAACGTCGCGTTCACGGGCCACTCGCTGGGTGGCGGCCTGGCGGCCACCGCATCGGCCGCCACCGGCGCGCCTGCAGTGACCTTCAATGCCGCCGGCGTCAGCAACGAGACGCTTCGCTCCGTCGGCTTCGCCAACCCGAACGACGCCCGCGCCGCCTTCGAGACCAACGGGCAGATCCGCAGCTACTCGGTCGATGGTGATGTGCTGACCACCGCCGACGAGAACGGCATCCCGCCGCAGCTGGGCGCGAAGTGGCATGCGCAGTGGAACGACCCCAAGGGCAACTGGCGGGACCCGAAAAACATCGTCAACGTGCACGGCCAATTTGGCGACGGCCAGAGTTATGTCGAGTTCATGAAACAGGGCCAGTTCAAGCCTGGCGTGGTCGAGAACCCGTACATGAAGGGCGGGCTCGATGTGCTCTTCCTCGGCACGCCAGACTACACGCGTGGCTTCGTCGTGTCGCAGGTGGGCAATGTCGGCACCACGGTAAAGAGCTCACTCAACGACCTGCTGCAGATCGGCGGCGACACGCGCAGCGACATCCGAAGCGACCTGCATGGCGGCGACAAATTCGCCTTCCTGCGGGCGGGGGGCGAGGTGCAGGAGGGTTTGCTGCAGACCTCCGGCGCGCTGGTCGACAACTTCGGCGATTTCACCGGCCGTACCGTGACCAACGGCACCGACCAGGCCGGCGCCGCCATCCGCGATCTGGGCGACACGCTGCACGTGCCCGATCCGCTGACGAACTTCACCGCACGGTCGGTGGAGAAAGCCGGCAACCTCACACGCGCGGGCAGCGACGTCGCCGGCGACGGCCTCGAAGTGGCCCTCGACGCGGCCGGCGGGGCCGCCGACTGGACGACCAACAAAGTCGCCGACCTCGGCGACAAGGCCGTCGACGTGGCGAAGGTCCTGGTGCCCATCGGGCTCAAGGGGCTGTCACCGCACTGGTGGTGATCTGACGGCGGCCGCCGGCCCTATGGAGGCCCCGCTTCACACCAGCGGTCGATCATGGCTTTGATGGCTTCGAACTGGAACGGCTTGGTCATCACGTCGTCCATGCCATGCGCGATGCACTCCGCCTGTTCTTCCATCATCGCGCTGGCGGTCAGCGCAATGATCGGCGTGCGGGGTCTGCCTTGCTGACGCTCAAGCTTGCGGATCAGCTGTGTCAGCTCGAGGCCGCTCATGCCGGGCATGTGCACGTCCATGAAGATCAGGTCGACGCTGTCGCGCAGGATGGCCTCGAAGGCCGCGGCCGAGTTGTTCCAGGCGATGGGCTCGTCGCCAAACATCCTGACCACCTCCGAAGCCAGGAGCAGATTCGTCTGATCGTCGTCGACGACCATGACGCGACGGGCGCGGCTGTTCGCGATGCAGTTCGATCTGTTCGACATGGCCCACCCTTCTCCTCGTCGAGCGGCGAGTCCGTTCCGACAAGGGCGCCATCGTCGGCGCCAGATGCATCAAGGCCTGGTTGCCATCTTCCCGCTCAGAGCACCGCCAAGGCAAGCGCCGCCGCCCTGCGAACGCCAACAATTGACGGTGCACGTTTGCACACTTCTGCTGCACGGTCGCACTCTCATGAGGCAACCAGCCCGGCCGATGACAGGGGTTTCGTCGAGAAGGGCTCCGTCTTACTTCCGGGAACCTCGACCGGAGGGCACGTTGGCCGTGCCGGTGATTTCCATCTTGACGTGGTCGCCTCGGGAAACGAACAGGCCGAGGGCGCCACAGTCCCACGACGTTCCGCTGACGCTCGCCTGTTTGGTCTCACCCGTGGTGAGGTTCTGGCAACGCACCCGCCAGATGGCCGTGTTGACAGCGGAGCCGCCGATGTTGTTGCTGCGCTCGTATTCGACGATGTAGCCGGTCGAGTGCGCAACTTCCACGTTGTCCGGGATGTCGTTCCAGCTCGGTGAGGCGGCGTCCCAGATCTGCAGCCAGTTCTCGCCACCACCCCAGTYATTCGGCTCGCCCTCGGCCCAGTGCTGGTAGGACCAGGGCTCGCCTGTGACCCACGACCATCCGCCTGCAGGCTCGCTGTAGCCGGGTGCGTTCACGTTCTGGAAGCCGCCGATCCACCGCCCTGCGACGCGGGACACCCCGAAGGTGTCGATCAGGAAGGCGTCCTCCTCGGCAGATGTGATCGTGACGAGGTGTCCTTGAAAACCCCGGTGATGGCGAGTGCGCGCGTCGGCAGCCGCCTGCGTCCAATTCAACGCCGAGTTGTCCACCAGGTCGTAGTAGTGACCATTGGCCGGATTCAGGACTGGGGCTGCTTGCGCGTTGACGGCAAGGGCCAGGGTCATCGCGCAGAAAGCGGCGGCCCGATCGACGGAAGTCAGTCTCATGGTTCTCCTCCAGACGAGCCAGCAGCAAGGGTTTGCCGATTGGATTGGCACGAGCCAAAGTCTAACGTTCAAACTCAACGTCAACGAAGGCGTGTCAAGACGCGGCGCATGAATTGAATAACGTTTATGTTCCGCGGCTGATGCCAGCTGACGCTTCACGGCGGCCGGCATCAGCCGGGCCTCAGCGCTCGAGCCGGAAGCCCTCGTACAGCGCATGGCTCCAGCGCAGGTGCACGGCGATGGCGTGCCGGCCGGACGACAGCCCGGTGACAGGCAGATGGCACGTCAAGCTGATGTTGCCGTCTTCGCCCATCAGTTCGGGCTTGCTGCCCGCACCGCATGTGCTGTCGGCGCCGTCGACCTGCACCTTGAGCGCGGCCATCGTGTCGTCATGACCGCCGCTGAAAAGCGCGACGAATCGAGGCGGCGCGCTACCCGCTGTCGACTCGATCGTGCACTCGAAGCGGCGTTCATCGCCGAAGAGCTTGTGTTCCTGACACGCCGCCGGCTCTTCGGCATGGGTGGGGGTGGCGCAGAGCGCGAGCGACAACAACGACAAGGCACGGGTGGACGACATCATGGGATCGCTGAGGCATAGAGCCTCAGATGGTGCAGCCAACGCATGTCGCGCGCGTGAAGCCTGATGGCGGGCTGCCATCGCGGTCATCCGCTTGTCGCAATAGTCGCGCAAGCTCGCACGATGGCATCGGCTGCTCCTGAAGTTTTCGGTCTGTTTCCAGTTCCTGTCATGCGCATCCCAGGGGCGTTGGACGCCAGCCTGGTGGCCGGTTTGGTGGAGCACTTCAGTTCTCTGGCGATGCAGGAGAACAACTCTTCGGACAAGCTCTCGCACACCCGCATGCTGCAGCCGTCCGACAGCCCACTGCTGGTGGATGTGGCCGCAGGCGTGACCCCGAGGTTGGCAGATTTCGGCACGCTGATCTTCGGCCAACGGTTGGGATGGTCCGTCAAGGAGATGTGGGTCAACGTGCTGGACACCGGTGGCCGGCAGGCCATGCACAACCACGCCAACAGCTTCGTCTCCGGCGTGGCCTATCTGACGACCACACACGCTGAGTCGCAGACTGTGTTCATGAAATCGCCCGGGGGGACCGATTTCTGTTTCAAGAACGACCATGCCGGATCCACACCCGGCGAGTTCTGCGCTGACAAATGGGTCAGCCCGCCGCCGAGTCCGGGCGATTTGCTGCTGTTTCCCAGCTACCTCATGCACGCCGTACCACCCAACAAGGGGGCTCGGCGCATCACGCTGGCATTGAATGCCATCCCGTCACGGCTGGAGTCCTGGGGCTACGGCATCTCGTTCAGTGGCTGAAGACATACGCGAGCAAGGGCGCCACCCGGCAGCCCTGGGCCTGATGGCCGCTTCGGGATTCGCTGGCCTGGGCTACCAGATCATCTGGACACAGCAGTTGGCGCTCTGGCTGGGCCATGAGACGCCGGCGGTCATGGCCGTCGTGGCGGCTTTCTTCGGCGGCCTGGCCGCGGGATCGTGGCTGCTGGCGGGCCGCATCGAGCGCAGCACGCGCCCAGGTGTTTGGTACGCAGCATGCGAGGCGGCGATCGGCCTGTGGGGCCTTCTGCTGATCGCACTCATGCCGTTGATGGGCGCCAGGCTGCAGTCGCTGATCGCGCTGCAGGCGGCCGACAGTCAGCATTGGCTCGTAGCCTTTGGCTGTTTCGTCCTGCTGCTGCCGGCCACCATGGCGATGGGCGCCACGCTGCCTGCGATGCAGCGTGTCCTGACCTCGCTGAGTAGCGGGCCGCCGAATGATCGCTCGTGGGCCGCCCTGTAC
>NZ_JBFUGE010000281.1:0-7825 GCF_056403075.1 Ideonella sp. P3_A4
AAGGCCTACGACGACGCCGGCAACGTCCAGCGCTATGAAACGGTCAACCATGGCGACACCGACACCGTCACCAAGATCGACCTGATCAAGCACGAGGGCTATCTGGAGTCGAAGAAGTCCGTCTACAAATTGATTGGCGGTGAATTCCGCGGTTCGACGATCTCCGAATACGACGACAACGGCTACCTGATCAAGGTCGACGACTCCAACCCCAATGACTCCTTCGACCGCCTGATAGTCAACGACGCCGCCGGCCGCGCGCTGCGCGTCTACCAGGCCCACTTCAACCTGTGGACCCACATCGTCAACGGCGAGATCATGGGCAAGCACGGCCTGGGCCCTAACGAGCTCGATCCGCGCACCAGCMAGGGCAACGCCAACTTCCAGCAYGAGKCCGAYTTCAACTTCGGCTTCCGCSCCATCTCCGGCGGCTAYCCYGCSCCYGGCGTCGGCTCCTTCACCGTGCGCCCCGGCGACAGCCTGCAAGCCATCGCSCAAGCCGCCTACGGCGACTCCAGCCAATGGTGGCGCATCGCCCAGGCCAAYGGCCTGCGCGGCGACGCCGACCTGCGCACCGGCCAGACCATCGACCTGCCCAGCAACATCGGCGGCACCTCCAACAACGTCTCCACCTTCAAGCCCTACGACGCCACCGACGTCGTTGGTGACACGTCACCGAACATCCCGGCACCCAAGGCGGACAAGGGCTGCGGCACGATCGGCATGATCATCATGATCGTGGTGGCCGTGATCGTGACGATCTATACGGCCGGGGCAGCAGCGAGTCTGATGTCCGCAGCAGCCTCTTCAGCAGCAGCGGCTGCCGGTGGGGGCATGGCCGGAGCGATGGCCGCGTCAGCGGCTGTCGCTGGCACGGCGACCGGTGTGGTTGCCGGCGCCATTGGCGCAGCCGTCGGTTCGATCGCCAGCCAGTTGGCCGGCGTGGCCATGAACCAGGCCAAGTTCAGTTGGAAGCAGGTGGCGGCCAGTGCGGTTGGAGGAGCCGCGTCCGCGGGTATGAGCTCTCTTGGCAACGTCACCAACAACGTCTACGCGAACGCTGCTGTGCGCTCCGCTATGAGCAACGCCGTGAGCCAAGGCGTCAGTGCCGAATTGCACCTGACCAAGGCACCGTTCAGCTGGCGCGGCGTAGCCGCCGCAGCGGTGGCCGGCATGGTCGGCGAGGCGCTGGGTCCYGGCGCAGCTCGCAACGAAGACGGCTCATTGCAACTCGACCAATACGGCCAGACCGCCCGCTCGACCCCCGGACCACTGGGCAGCTTCTACGGCTCGTCAGASGCAGGCAGGTTCGCGGCCAACTTCACATCCGGCTTGGTGACCAACGCCACCGTCTCYGCCGTCCGCGGCGGCACGTTCTCGTTGAAGCAAGTGGCTACCGATGCGTTTGGCAATGCGTTGGGCGAGTCCATCAAGGACAACATGCAAAGCCCGAGTCAGACCGAAACCCAGGGCGAAGGGCCTTGGTCGTCGGCCGACTACCGCAATGGCTCCGACGTTGAGAGCGACAACGTGTACTACGGCCGCGTGATGCAGCAGGCGCTATGGGACGCACGTTCGGGCCCGAGCATCACCGACTCTGCGTCAGCTGAAGAATTCAAGGCCTATGCAGAGGCCACCGGGGAGGCCGACCAGTACGATGGTTGGAAGATGACTCCGTCGGGCCTGATTGATAGCGCCGGCAACTGGCTCAACGCCGCGATGAAGAACCTTCAGGGCGGGGACGAACGCGTGCCTAGGCGGCTGGAAACGGACGTAGGGGCCGCCCAGCAGGAGCTTGAGCGTATCGACGAAGTGCTACGTGAATCTCGTGGTCGCGGCGTCACCCGAGCCGGGCTCTATGCCAATCTCGCGTTCCGCGGAGGATTCGAGGACTTCGACGGAGCAGGTCAGCGAGAAATCCTCGTTGCGATGGACCGCTATTCCAATTTGCTGCGAGCATCGCCGATGGACGATATCGCTGATCGGTTTGAGGCGCATCAGGCTGACACCGCGGTACGCGTCGCTGCGGGGCTGGCTCGCGCGTCTGGGGCAGCGGACGAACGCTGGCTAGCGGCGGCAGACCGGCGTATGGGGCAAGACGCGACCATGGGTATGATGGTCAATGGCATTCTTGGCCGAAAAGCTCGTGAAAGTCTAAGTAGGACTAATGAGGTCAGGGAGGCTAGTGGTCCGACCGGACAAAGCCCGGCAGCCGACACCCCCGATGTTCAACTCTCAATTCCTAAAACCAATTTGGAGGGGCCTGTTAGGGCCTTCTATCGTGGGCAGGAAGTCGACCCTATCGCGGCAACCATTAATCCAGAACTTCGAGAAGGGTTTGTTGGGCCTGTGGATCCGCACAAGATATTCCGGCGCGTGGTTTCCAGCAGTCAAAGCGATAGAGATTTGGATCTTATCGAGACATCGAGAGAGCTGTGGGGGAACCCAAATTACAGCGCAGGAGGCGGCGCCGGCGTACCAACAGTAAGCGCTCTTCGAGGGCCGATCCCAGCAGGACAACATGGGGTCGAATTCATAACTACGACTCCTCTTGGAAATAGTGTCAACCCCCGGCTGAATGGCCAGGTAAATTGGGGCGTCGACATAAACGGGAATTTGCCTGCCGGCATGTCATCCTTCAGTAATCCGAACACGGGCCACGAGGCAGTTAAGATGCCCATCGTGATTCTCAGAGTTGTTCGTTGAGGTGCCTATGGGATTCAAAAGCATACCCTTGGATTCAATACCTGGCAGCATCAGGCTGGACCAAGCCTTGATGGAAACGAGCCTAAAGACGGCAGATCTGCAGGAATACGGATTGGTATTCCATGCTGCCAATGATGACATTTCCGCCGCGATGGTTAGCGCCATAGAAACGGATTCTGGAAATTACTACCTTGTAATTACAAGAGAAGAATTGCCAGAACAACAAACTTCTATCGTTACATCGCGGTCGACAGCGCCTTTTGAGGAATATGTGCAGAGTCGCATATCCGATTTTGTTGCATCGACMGGACTTGATGCCACAACGATTCAACAAGTATGGGACTTTGCGAACCTAAAAGGCAGCAAACCCGCTTAGCCAGCACAAAAATGCCGAGCCAAAATCCGGCGTCACTGAGCCTAGCAGCCACAACGCCGGTGTCAGATACCGTCTTGGCTTATGGCGAGCTGGGGTCAGGCGAGCTGGGGTCAGATACCGTCTTGGAAGTCAAGTTGGGCATGGCTGTTGATTTCCACGCAATCCTGACCCACCGTTTCCATCCAATCTTGACCCACCCTGGTTCGAGCCGCGAGGGCTCAGGCTGTGGGTGACTTCTTGGGTTTGGATTCCTTCTTGGCTGGTTGAGCGGAGCTGTTCTTGAACCGGTAGCTGTCGTTACCGGTCTCAAGGATATGGCAGTGGTGCGTGAGCCGGTCCAAGAGCGCAGTGGTCATCTTGGCGTCGCCGAAGACGCTGGCCCACTCGCTGAAGCTCAGGTTCGTCGTGATGACCACGCTGGTGCGCTCGTAGAGCTTGCTCAGGAGGTGGAATAGCAGTGCTCCGCCTGACGCGCTGAACGGCAGGTAGCCCAGTTCGTCCAACACCACCATGTCCATGTGGGCCAGCCGGTGCGCCATCTGGCCGCTCTTGTTGCAGAGCTTCTCCTGCTCCAACTGGTTAACCAGTTCGACAGTGGAGAAGAAGCGCACTCGCCTGCGGTGATGCTCGATCGCCTGCACGCCAATGGCTGTGGCCAGGTGGGTCTTACCCGTTCCGGGTCCACCCACCAGCACCACGTTCTGCGCCTGGTCCATGAACTCGCAGCGGTGCAGTTGCTTCACCAGTGCCTCGTTGACATCGCTGTGCGCGAAGTCGAAGCCGGCCAAGTCTCGGTAGGCGGGGTAGCGCGCTTGCTTGAGCTGGTAGGCCACAGCGCGGACCTCGCGCTCGGCCGTCTCGGTTTTGAGCAACTGCGCCAGCACCGGCTGCGCGGCCTCGAAGGCCGGCGCGCCCTGGTCACTCAACTCGGCCAAGGCGTGAGCCATGCCGAACATCTTGAGCTCCCGCAGCGTGATGACGAGGGCTRCAATCGCAGGGTCATGACGCATGGCGCACCTTCCGCTCTTCTCGCAGCTCGTCGTAGCGCAGCACATTGGCCTGCGGCTCGTTGACCAGGCGAAGCGCCTGCGGCGCGTTCACGGGAGGTGGCTCGGCCTTGCCGTCCAGTAGCCGATGCAGCACGTTGAGCACATGCATCTTGGTCGGCACACCAGCCTCAAGCGCCAGTTCGACGGCCGCCAGTACTGCCTGCTCATCGTGATGCAGCACCAGCGCCAGGACTTCAACCATCTCGCGATCGCCGCTGGGCTGCTTGAGCAGCGCTGCCTGCAGCCGCTTGAACGCTGCAGGCAGCTCGGTGAACGGCGCGCCGTTGCGTAACGCGCCGGGCTTGCGCTGCAGAACGGCCAGGTAGTGCCGCCAGTCGTAAATGGTTTGCCCTGCAGTGTCATGACGCCGGTCAACGACGCGCCGGTGCTCGCAGATGATGTTGCCCTCGGCTGCGAAGACAAGACGTTCGGCATAGACCCGCAGGCTCACCGGCCGGTTCGCATACGACGCCGGCACGCTATAGCGCGTGCGCTCGAAGGTGACCAAGCAGGTTGGCGAGACGCGCTTGGTGTGCTCGACGAAGCCGTCGAAGGGGCGCGGCAGCGGCATCAGGAGCGGTTGCTCCTGCTGCCAAACATCTAACACGGTGCCGGGCAGCTTACCGTGCGAGATCTCGGCCCACAGGGCCCTGCAGCGTGCTTCCAGCCAGTCGTTCAGTGCTTCCAGCGTGGTGAAGACTGGCACGGGCTGCCAAAGCCGGTGCCGCGCGTCGCGCACGTTCTTCTCGACTTGCCTCTTCTCCCAACCCGAAGCCGGGTTGCAGAACTCGACCTCGAACAGGTAGTGGCTGACCATGGCACTGAAGCGTGCGTTGACGTCACGCGCCTTGCCTCGGCGCACCTTGTCGACGGCCGTCTTCATGTTGTCGTAGATACCGCGACGCGGCACGCCGCCGAACATGCGGAAGGCGTTGTTGTGCGCGTCGAACAGCATCTCGTGGGTCTGCAGCAGGTAGGCCCGCACTAGGAAGGCCCGGCTGTGGCTGAGCTTGAAGTGCGCGACCTGCAGCTTGGTGCGCTCGCCGGCCAGTACGGCCCAGTCCTCGCTCCAGTCGAACTGGAATGCCTCGCCAGCTCCGAACACCAGCGGCACGAAGGTGCCACGGCCTGCGGTCTTCTCGGCTTCCTGGCGCTTGGCCGCCCAGTCCCGGGCGAAGGCCGCGACACGGTTGTAGGAACCGTCGTAGCCGAGCACCACGAGATCGGCGTGCATCTGCTTCAGCGTGCGCCGCTGCTTACGTGACTTGCTGACCTCGCTCTTGAGCCAGCTGGCCAGCTTCTCGGCGAACGGATCGAGTCGGCTCGGGCTCACGCGCTTGGCGTAGTGCGGCTCCTGGTCGCCGGCGCGCAGGTACTTCTTGATGGTGTTGCGAGAAAGGCCGGTGCGTCGGGCTATCTCGCGGATGGACATCTGCTCACGCAGGGCCCACCTCCTGATGACACTCAGTGTCGCCACGTCAATCACTCCTGTGCTCCTGCCGCAAATCGCAGCAGGCTAGGGTTCTTACGTGGGTCAGTTTTGGATGGAAATCAGAGCGCGCGGCGGGTCAGTTTCGGGTGGAAATCAACACACACGGGCTTTTTGAGGGCCTCTCACGAACCAGGCTTGCCGGCAGCTTGAGCTCGGCGCCACATTGATGGCACGCATCCTCGAGCAGGCACTGATGAACGGGGCACAGTCGCCAACATGTGAAGCGGCAATGAATTCCAACAAACGCCGGCCGCTCTTCAGACAAGCACGAGGGGCAGAAGCGGTACCGAGGTTCACCCGACGCTGAGGTCAAGAGCAATCGCGCCCTCGCCTTCCCCAATGTGTGCGTTGCGCCGAAGATTCGCCGCGCAGCACAGAAGGCCCCTGGGTGCAGACCGCAGAGCCTGATGATCGAAGGCAGTTCCTCCGAAAGAACCACTTGATCAACATCTGGGTTTGATTGCTCGATTCCGAGGTACGTAAGCAGCGTCTTCACATCCACGCCCTGAGACATAGCGGCCCTGGTCAGCCACGATGCCGGCGCCTCGAGCGGCTGCACCGCCGGTAGCCGCATTGAAGCAGGCGCCACAACGCGCGCGGCCTTCATCGAAACAGATCCAGTTGACCGCGCGGCGGGCGCACCAGGGCCCGTAGCGAGCGCCGTTCAGACGCGCGAGCCCACCGAAGAAGATCGCTGGCCACATCGCGGTCCGCCTGAGTCGTGCCCCGAAGCTCCAGCCGGCAAAGCGCCTCCTCATAGAGCAAGCAACGCGTTTCGAGCCCGCAGGGCGCCGACAAGACATCAACGCCACTGATACGCGCGAGGCCTCTCTGAATCACTTGGGCGACTCGAGAGGGAGCCAAGACAGTCTTGCGGGACTCCTTCACGATTGGCGCGCTGGGACGCTCGCGAATGCCAAACGCCCAAACCACTGTGAACAGCCCATCCGCCGTGAGTGGCTCAAGCCAGGCAGGTCTTGCCGCGTCGGATAGCGCTGCTCGATACGCCGGCATTGCCTTGCAAAGCAGAGTGTCCATCCAGGAAGCGTCAACGACGTCGAGGCCGTCTTGCTCTCCCCCGGACAAGTACGCGCCGCAGCGGCAGACGTCAATGGCCGGCCTATTCCAGCTGATCGCCCTCCGACAACGTGGGCAAACGGTGCGCATGAGGCAGTGGTGCTCGGTACACGCGTATGCGCCGGTGACCTCCCATCTCGCCAAGCACACGGGCCGCTCGCGCAGGCAAGCTGCACAAATCTGCGGCTGCAGACCGCGCAGTGCCAGTTCTTCGTTCCAGGCTTCCCCCAGCCATTCCCATTGATGCGAGCGACCGTGCTAACGACGCGCGGCCGTGTTTTTCATCAGCCACTCATACGGAACATCTGCGACGTATGCCAAAGCTCGAAGGCTGGTGGGCGAAATTGCCTTGAGACTCTTCGCACCAACCCAGAGGAGCAAGTCGGTCAACGACATCCCGTTGCGTTGGGCCGTCCGCAGCAAGAACCCGGGACCACTTTCGCCTTCCTCTGGCAAGACGTGCGCCGGCAGTGGTGCATATTCAGGACGCATACGGATTCCCTCCTGTCGGGTGTGTGCCGTACACGCGAGAAAAACCCAAGAGCAAATGCTCTTCCGTCAGAGCTGGCCTGTTCGCATCTGCTGCGATCAGAACGCCCTCCGTGATCAGGCGCTTGAACTCCCGTGGATTGCCTCTGCACGCAGCGAACAATCGGTCAACAACCGGCTTGTCCTGCAGCACATGGAGATCTATCGCCTTGCACTGCTTGCAGAAGGCGCGCACGAAGCCCTTCCATTGCCCGTTGTTCGCGAAATTCGACATCTGCATGCGTGCCGCGACGCGGCCCGCCAAGTGGGCATCGATCTCCGTGAGCGCCAGAAGGTCTTCGCCGCCGCAAAGACATACCGCCAGCGGCACCTCATCCATCATCTCCTTGAGGAGATCCGTCACCGCGGAGCCATCAAGGCTGCGAGACCTGAATCGAGCCTGGGTTCGCAGGTTGTGCGCTTCATCAACAAAGACCAGGCGGACCCCTGTGTCCCTCAAGGCCTGAAGAAGCACACCGCGCTTGATGCCGATGGTCCTACCTGTGACCTGCGAGAAGGGATGCTCGAGTTGGCGCAACAGCGTCGATATGACATGACCTATCGCTGGCGTCTCGGGCATTCGAATCGCCAGGGCAC